>JAZQTA010000050.1:0-5704 GCA_045630385.1 Eubacteriales bacterium
TTCCCCCACCGGGGAAGGCAGTTATATTATTAACTTTTTCACTATATACGCAAAATGCGGAGTAATAAAAATGTGAAAGTTTCATTATCCAAAAAAGCAAAAAAGAGAAAAGCCTTCCCCGGTGGGGGAAGGGGGACCGCTTGCGGTGGGTGAGGCGTGTGTACGACGAGAAGGGACACGGGCGAACACAGTTCGCCCCTACGGAGGAGCTCTAACATTCGCAAAGCGAATTCATAACTTAACTATGCTTGCGCCCGATGGCGTGTGCGCTTCGCGGCCTTTGGAGGGGAGACTTGAATGAAGCCTGCATTTGCAGGGGGCGTAAGAACCGTTATTTTATTGATAGAGCGTCAAAATCTATAAGGTAAATGCTTAAAATTTGGCTATAATGACGAATTGTATTGATAAAAAATGAATAAAATTTCGAAAAAGGCTTGCATAAATTTATATTATATTATAAAATATTTTTATTAATATGTGCGCCGGGGTGCGCGCGCAGAAAGTTTGCACCCTATCGAAAAAGGAGTTTTTTATGAAAAACATGAAAAAGCTTTTGCTCCTTGTGCTCTCTCTTATGCTGCTCTGCGGTATCTTTGCCGTAGCGGCATTGGCAGAAGAGCCTGCGCAGGAAGCAACTGTCGTTTACCCCGACGGATCGACCGAAGTGGTCGCAGTCGGCGAAACGATCACTCCCAAGACATTTACAGACGGACTTTACTATGGCGAGGGCAACACCCTCTATAAGGACGACGCCACAGCAGGCTGGATCTTCCACGTTCGCGGCACGGATACCGCTTTGACGGATCTGACCGTGACCGAAGACATGGCGGGCAAGGAGATCTACGCTACGGGCGCAGATAAGGTGTACTACACCTCGAAGGAGATCGCTACCGATGATTCCTCTAAGATCGTTTATCATCTGGTATCCGACGTAGAGAAATACTTCTCCACCTCGAACACGGGTGACAGAGGGGACGGCACGAATACGGGTGCTTCCCATTATCAGGATCTTCGCGCGTATCCCGACGGAACCGAGGGAAGAAATACGGTTAAAGAAGTTATCGTAACGCTTTACGAGGACGTGAACGTTGCAAGCTTCACGATGAACTGGTTTATCGACCAGGCAAGCCGTAAGAGCGGCCGCATCGCGAATCTTGACCTGAACGGTCACAGCGTTGTGAACAGAACGGCCAGTGATTACGTGGAGATCAAGGCGCTCAATATGCGCCTGTATTCCTCGAAGCCCGGTGCGCATTGGTATCAGCCGAACTCGGCAACCGCCTTCTACGTATCGGATGACGCGACGTTTTATCTCGGTAACTACACTTCGGGCAATGCCACTTATTCCGATAACCTTTCCGTGCATTGCAAAATCCTCTTCAATACGATGTACGGTCACGGTGCATACGTTGTTGGCGGTCACTATTATCAGCTGGATAGCGCAACCGGCGCTTTTGTAAACGTATCCCGCCGTTTCTATGCGATGCAGAACGCTTCCTTCTACGTACAGGACGGTAACGCTCTGCTCGGTACGCCGAACGCCTTGTCCGATAACCTGAAAAAGGCAACAGGGTGTAAGTTTTACAGCATCGGCAAGTCCGCGGCCGTTTCGGGCGAAAAGGGCATTGCGATCTCGTTTGTCGACTGTGACTTCTACGGTATCAATACCGAGGTAGCCGAAACCACCGCAAAGCTCACGCTGGATGCGGCTTGCACGAAAAACGCTGCGGCTGAATTCAAGACCGTTACCTGGCTTGACGGAACGACCACTAAGTATATTGCGACAACTGAGGCTGAGGCAAAGGCCTTCGTTGAAAGCTATGCAAAAATTCATGCTGACCGCGCGCCCATCGAAGAAATGCGCGGTGACGAGCTTTACGTTGCGATCAATCCCGCCGAGGCGTATACATACGATGCAGACTTCAATGCCACCGAGGTGGATGCATCCGTCTTTGAGAAGGTTTACTACGTGACCAATGAAAAGCTCTCTTCGACCGCATCCGTCACGAAGGTTTACCATCTGACCAATGACGTACATAACTATCTCTATTATCTGAATAAGGGCGACAGACACGATGGCACGAATACCGGTGCCGCGCCCGAGTCGGTTCTCGGCTTGAAGACCACGGCCTCCATCGGTATCATCCTGTACGAGGACGTATCGACCTCGAATTTCAGAATGAATATGATGCTCAATACCCGTCAGTATACGGCGATTCCTGTATACTTCGACCTGAACGGACATACCGTGACGACCACGCAGACGAGCTATATCGACGCGAAGTCCATGGGTATCCGCATCTATTCCTCCAAGCCCGGTGCACATTGGTATCAGACGAAATCGAACGCTATGTTCCGTGCAAATGACGACTGTGCCTTCTATCTCGGAAATGATACCGCCTCCAACGCGCAGTATGCCGATAATATTTCCTTCCATTGCCAGGCGGTATTTGGTGATAACTACGGTAGCGGCGGTAGCATCATCGGCGGTAAGTATTATCAAACCTCGGCGGCTGCGGCCACGTGGGGCGGCTTCGTAACCCTTTCTCGCCGTATTTACGCCGTTCAGAACGCAGAGTTTTACGTGCTTTCCGGTCAGGCCGTATTTGCGGATATTTCCGGCCATGACGGTGCAAGCGTCGCTGTAGGTAGCGTCGCAATCAAAAACTGCGTATTCTATGCGCCTGTGGCAACGCCCTTCTTCAATGCCACCAAGGCGGCAAAGCCTGTGATCGAAAATTGCATCTTCGTTAATATCGTTCCCGAAAAGACCTACGGCACTGCGATCGTGACCTATAAGGCGGGCTGCATTGCAACCTACGGAACGATAGAGAATATCGGCACGGAAGATGCACCTCTCGTGTTTGCGCGTATCGACGCACAGCCGATCGAGGGCTTGACCGATGCAAGCGGTGCTTCGATCGCGGCTGACGCGCTTTACGAGCTTGTCAGCACGGTGAATGCTCTGAAGATCTCCGCTGAAGGCATGGTGTCCGAGTACTACAAGGTTGGCGCGACGTTCGTGGCCGAAGGACTTGATTTTGTTGACGTAAAGGATGGCATTCTTTACACGAATCCCTATCTGGATACGGAGGGCATTGCCGAGATCGGAGATGGCAAGGTTCTTGCCGCAGGTGAGGTAACGCTTCCTGTTGCCTTTGCAAATAGCGAGCTTTGTGCCTTCAGCTATCGCGATCTTGTGACCGACGTGCTGTATGCTGTTGGATATGAAACCGAGTGTGGCTCGGATGCGGCGGCGGTCGGACTTAAGTTCTATGAGATCTTTAATGCACCCGATGCAGGCTACGAGATCGTGATGTATCAGGATATGATCATCACCAAGGGCGTGCCCTTCGGCGCTCTCGTGGAAGACAGAAAGACGGATGGCCACAACCGTGACTACTTTAACTCTCTTGCAAAGGGTAGCATCATCTGGGATCTGAACGGCACCACCGTTACGATCGACAAGGACGTAACCAATCTTGTTAACACGAAGGCGGCCAACTGCGCTCTGACCACCGCAGGCGCGGGTGCGACCTACGATGGCAACGTTGTCTTTGGTTTTGAGGGCTATAGTACAACCTATAACTTCACCTTAAAATCCTCCGCAGAGGGCGGTAAGATCGTAAACGAATCCAACGAGCACGTATTTGCTACGGGCGAGGGTAAGAGAACGAAGATCGTCTTCGAGGGCGAAAATCTCACGATCGATGCGGGCGCAGGTCTTGTACTCCAATCGCATGAGCTTTCGTATGATTGCAACAGCGTAAGCGACCGCCATGTGATCAACGGCGGTACGTATATCAGCGCGAATGCAAACGGCGTGATTCAGATCTCCATGAACACTACGATCGAAAACGCAACCTTCATTAGCGAGAATGCGTTGGCTAAGTGCGTTGTTCGCTTGGATGGCTGGCGCGACGGCCGTGTGAATGTAAGCAACGTGATCTTCATTGCCGCAAATGAGGGCGCTCCGGCCTTTGCGCTGAACGGCGGCTCTAAGAAATACACCTTGAATATAACCGATTGCACGCTGATCGGTGCGGCGGCGAACGTTGCTTCCGGCAATATTACGGCGGTAACGTATAGCGGTAATAACAAGGTTGCCACCCTTAAGGATCTCTCGGTTGTATTCGATGCCGCACCCGAAGGAATGCAGGCGGCATACACGTCCGTTCTCGTAAACGGAAAATATTATAAGACTTGCGGATATTTTGCGGCTGATAGCGGCTTCGTTACCGTTGTGAACTCGGTTGTAGATACCACCGAGCTTTGGATCGTCGGTGCAACGCACGTCTTGTCCGGTGATATTTCGGGATTCGTTACGGTTGAAATCGACGGCGTTTGGTATTACCGTGAAAATCCCATTTGGATGGCCAAGATTGGCGAGACCGCAGTTGAGAACATCCTTGCGGCCGAGAATGCGGGAAAAACCGTGACTCTTGCGGTCGGCGGCGACCTTTCTCCCCTCTATTTTGCTCACCAGGTTGCAGGCACTCCGATTTATTACCACAGCGATTTTGATGCGGCACAAGCTGCGTTCCGCAAGCTTTTTGATAATTTCGGATCGGTAGGTTCTACGGTCATTCTCTATTCGGATCTCACCCTCACCTCCGACGCTACCATCGTCGCTTATCTCAAGGGTACGCACCTGATGGATCTGAACGGCCATACCCTGACCGTGGATGTTCCTACGGGTAACGCCATGAAATTCCGCGAGGGTAAGCTGTTCATCTATTCCTCCCGCGAGGGTGGTACGATCGATGCATCTAAGGCGAACTACTTCTGGATGACGGACGGCAGCGGTCATATCGCTCTTGGCGAGCCCGATGCAACGAGCACCGCGTACGGAAAGAACTTCACCCTGATCTGCAAGTCGATGAACTACGGCAGACTCTACTCCACCAACGGATATATTTACGGCGGTACGTACATTCAGACCGAAGGCGCATCGGCATCGTATTTCCTTGCACAGGGCAACGATAACGGCAGACTGCATATAAGCAATGCGACCTTTATTCTGAACGGAACCGTGAAGGCATGGATGCAGGGCGGTTGCGAGTTGAACGGCGTGATCGAAAACGTAAATATCATTGCAAAGAATCAGACTCCGCTGTTTGAGTCGCTTAAAGGCTATAATGCAAATATTACCTTCAAAAATTCTAACTTCTATAACGTAACGCCTACCCTGATCGATGGCGCGACCTACACCTACGAAAACTGTAACTTTAATAAGTCGTATTCCGATGCACAAGCAGGCGGCTATATCGCTTACACCGGCGCTCCCGTAACCCTCACGATTGGTGGCACGGAGTACGTATTCGGTGCGGCTCTCGTTGAAAATGCGGCACTTGTAAACTGGGGCTTCGGTCTGGATAGCGAATACTGGGCAGTCGGCGCTGTGGCAACGCATGCAGACGCTGTGATCGACACCTACTTCCTCTATGCCTTCAAGCCCTTCACTGTGGCGGAAGAAGGCGAAAATGAGGTGGTATACGGTCTGAAGTCCATTGCTTCCGGCACCATGAAACTGAGCCTCAAGCTTCAGAGCAATATCGGCCTCAACCTTTCGCTTTCGGATGCGCTTGGCTTCACGGCGCTGAAGATCGGCGGCGCACCCGTGGATATGAGCAAGCTGGAGGCAAGCGAGGGATATTACTCGCTTACCCATGCGATCGCTCCCAACCTTGCAAATAAGTCCGTT
>JAZQTA010000051.1:0-4903 GCA_045630385.1 Eubacteriales bacterium
TTCCCCATCGTTTAGAAGGACGTTGTTGAGTTAAGATATGCTTTCAACGCGCTCTCCGGCGATTCGCAATGCCTGTTCGTGGTTGAACGGTTCCTCACCTAAAAACATTGTTCCTTCAACAACGGCGGGCAAATATTTTTCAACCGAATTCGGCCAAAATTTTGTCCCAAAATCTATGGAATCCTGTTCGAATTCGCGGAGCAATTTGAGTGCAGTTTTATGGTCGCAGGCACTCGGTGGATTTTTCTTAAAACATTTGATTTCTTCATCGAATTGTTTGTTGATTGTTTCACTAAATTCAGACATGTTCCCACCGCCTTTCTGATTACATTATAGCACACTTTGGGGCGGATTGCAATCCTATTACAACACGTTCCCGAAATTTCGCGTTGCGCGAATATCTCTCGCCTTTCTCACGGATGCCTCGCGAGCGGGCATCGGTGAGAAAGGCGGATATGCGAACCGGATCCCGCCTGCGGCGGTGCGGGTGCGCTTCGGCGGGGGTTCCGAACCGGATTTTGACTACGTCAGAGCCGTTCAATTCGTTAGAAGCGCACAAAAAAGGAACTAACCATAAAGATTAGTTCCTTTTTTTGGAGGCGCCACCCGGAATCGGACCGGGGATGAAGGTTTTGCAGACCTCTGCCTTACCGCTTGGCTATGGCGCCAAATATGGAGCGGATTACGGGGCTCGAACCCGCCACCTCCACCTTGGCAAGGTGGCGCTCTACCAAATGAGCTAAATCCGCAGATTGTATTTTTAGAAGGGCGATAGGATGGGCTCCACTCGCCCTTTTTAATGGCGACTCGGATGGGGCTCGATTCGCGGCGCGAACTACGCGCCTTGGTCGCCGTCGGCTCTGACAACCCACCGGGTTGTCATTCAGCACCGACTCTGTTCGAGCCAATAACTGTTTTAAAAATGGCGACTCGGATGGGGCTCGAACCCACGACCTCTAGCGTGACAGGCTAGCGCTCTAACCAACTGAGCTACCAAGCCAAGCCGATTTCAAGAGGCTGTGCAGGAAAAGCTCCTGCACACTCTTATATGGTGGAAGCTAAGGGGCTCGAACCCCTGACCCTCTGCTTGTAAGGCAGATGCTCTCCCAACTGAGCTAAGCTTCCGTTTCGATTGCGCTCTATTATTATAACAGACATAAAGCATTTTGTCAATAGATTTTTGAAAAAAATATTCAAAATGCGTTTTTTTGAAAAAAACTGCACAGCAAGAATATCAAAACGCGAAAATAACCTTTATGATTCTATTGCAAATATTCCCAATATATGCTATACTTATGAAAAATCAAGCACAAGAGGAGCGCTATGCCGAACCTGATAAAAATTACAGATTTTTCCGCCCCCGAGCTGGACGTTTTCGTTCGGCTGACGGGTGCGCAGCTGCGCAATAAATTAGAGCCGGAAAAGGGCATCTTCATTGCCGAAAGCCCCACCGTGATCGAGGTGGCTCTGAATGCGGGCTGCGAGCCGATCGCTCTTCTGACGGACGAGCGGCTGATCGGCGGCGCGGTGGAAAAAATCATCGAAAAATGCACCGAAAGGGATCCCGATTTCCCAATCTATACCGCCGAGCGCGAGGTGCTCTCCTCCCTCACGGGCTTTGAGCTGACGCGCGGTGCGCTTTGCGCAATGAAGCGCCCCGCTCTTCCCACCGTGGAGGAGCTTTGCCGCGATGCAAGGCGCGTTGCCGTGCTCGAGGAGGTGGCGGATTCCACCAATATCGGAGCGCTTTTCCGATCGGCCGCCGCCCTCGGGATCGACGCCGTGCTGATCACGCCGACCTGCTGTGATCCCCTCTGCCGCCGCGCCGTCAGAGTCAGCATGGGAACGGTATTTCAGGTGCCCTTCACCCGCATCGGTGACAGCCCTGCGGATTGGCCCGAAAAGGGCATCGAGCGCCTGCGCGCGCTCGGCTTCAAGACCGCCGCCATGGCTCTTCGCGATGACACCGTTTCGATCGACGATCCGCGCTTAAAGGAAGAAAAGAAGCTCGCGATCATCCTCGGCACGGAGGGAGACGGACTGAAAAAGCAGACCATTGCCGAGAGCGACTACACCGTGAAGATCCCCATGTCACACGGTGTTGACTCCTTGAATGTTGCCGCCGCAGGCGCGGTCGCATTTTGGCAATTGACGAGATAAAACAAACATTTTGTAAACAATTATTTTCATATAGAGGCAATTATGAAGTTTTTCAGAAAAGAAAACGATCCTTTTGAGAAAAAGATTTCGCTTGAAGAAGCGATAGAAGAATATAACGAAAGCTTTGAGATCCGATGGAGATCGGCGCTTGGCGCATTCCTCGAGGAGCGCGGGGACGCCATGTATCTTTTAGGGCCGTCCTCGTATCTTTTCTCCCTGGACGGTATAAAGATCGCCGTCGATCCGCAGGTGCGCAGAGCGAGCGATCTTGAAAAAATCAAGGACACCGTCGTCCCCTTTTTCTCGAAGCTTTCCGCCGTGCTTGTCACGCACGAGCATGACGACCATTTTGACACGAAGCTCACAAATCTCTTAAAGGATGAGGCGCTTATCTGGTATCTGCCCCACGATATGGGAAAGCGATGGATCGAGGAAAGCGGGCTTCGCAAGGAGAGCATCCGCTTCGTTGCCCCGGGCGACACCTTTGAGATCGGCGGTGTCAAAGTCAGAGCCTTTGATACCCCCCACCGCCCCTTCGGTGCGGACTGGGATCTTCCCGAGCGCGGCTACGAGCTGACCGCCGAGGGCGGGCGCATTCTGCTCCCCGGCGACATCCGCGAATACGCTTACGAGGAGTACCCCGCGATGCAGGGCGCAGACCTTTGCGTGGCGCACGTATGGGCAGGCAACAACACGATCGACCCCGCAGAATATCTTCCCCGTATGGAGGGTGCGGCAGACCGCTTTGCCACCACCTTTGCCGCAAAGAAATATTTCCTTTGCCACCTATATGAGATCGGACGCTCGCAACACGTGATGTGGGATACGGAGCACGCCGAGATCCTTGCAAAAAAAATTACCGATCGCCTGCCCGAGGCAGAGGCGATCGCTCCGATCCTCGGCCGCGGCTACCGCCTCTTCTCTTGCGAGGAAATAAAGTAATGCAAGTGCGTTTCGGCATCATGGCAGATGCCCATATCGAATTTATGCATGACGGCGCAGAGCGCATCCGAGCCTTTCTCGATGCTTGCCTGGAAGAAAAATGCGATTTTTTTGTGGATCTTGGGGATTTTTTACCACCCGGCGAGATGAACGCCGAGGAAAAAGAGAAAATTCTACGTATGCTACGGGAATTTCCCCTCCCGCGCTACCACGTTCTCGGCAACCACGATACCGACGAAAACAAAAAAGCTGACGTTCTTTCCTACCTTTCCGCGCAAGACGGAGCGCGCTCCTTTGACGTGGGCGGCGTGCATTTCATTTTACTCGATGCCTGCTTTTTCCGCGAAAACGGAAAGGAAGTCGCATACGCGAACGGAAATTACAAGCACACCGAGGGCACACTTCCCATTCTCCCGAAAGAGGAGCTGGAGTTTCTGAAGGCCGATCTTGCCGCCGCGAAGCATCCCACCGTCCTTTTTTCTCACCAAAGTCTGATCGAAAGCCGCACAGGCATCCAAAACCCTGAGGACTTCCGCAGCGCCATTGCCGATGCGCCAAGCGGCGTTCTTTTATCCGTCTGCGGACATGAGCACGTGGATCGCTTGGAAAAAAAGGATGGCACGTATTATCTGTGCTTGAACTCCATGAGCTACTATTGGGCGGGCGAGCGATATGACCACGAAACCTACGGTCAAGCGATCGAAGAAAAGCATCCGCTTCTCCGCATGGTCTTCCCCTACCGCGATCCACTTTTCGCCATCATAGAGATCACGGATGCCGCCATAACCGTCAAGGGAAGGAACAGCAAGATCGTGGGAAAATCGCCCAAGGACCTGGACTTTAAAAAGAAGGGCCTTTCGGACAGGATCACCGCATCGATAGAAAGCCGCTCTCTTCCGCTTTCGTAATCGGGTGTACCGTTATGGTACTTTTCAAAGATAGACAAGGATATTTTCGAAAAAAATTATAAAAAACGGTCTGTGAGCAATAAAAACGCCCGCAGGCCGTTTTCTCTGTCCTTTCGCGCATGCGCATGCGCACTTGACTTTTTTATTTTCCTATAGTATAATAAAAACAACCAAGGGCATTTCTTTATGCCTTCATTTTTTAAGGAGAATAACTATGAAAAAGCGAATTCTCACGTTACTTCTCGCCGCAGTGCTTGCCGTTGCAACCGTCTTTGCCTTGGCATCCTGCGATCTCAGCGGCGGTGGCGGCGGTGGCGGGGGTGGCGGCTGCACCGTTCATAACGACGCCGACAAAAACCACAAATGTGACATCTGCAAGACCACCCTCACGCAATGCGCGGACGAGGATGGCGACCATAAGTGCGATATTTGCGAAGAGATCCTCACGCAATGCGCGGACGAGAATAGCGATCACGCCTGCGATATTTGCAAAGAAGCCCTCACGCAATGCGCCGACGAAAACAGCGACCATAAGTGCGACGTTTGCGAAGAGCCGCTCTCCGAATGCGCGGACACCGACAAGGATCACGATTGCGACCTCTGCGGCGAAACGCTCTCGCAGTGCGCCGACGCCGATAAGGATCACAAATGCGATATCTGCGAGGAAGCGCTCTCGCAGTGCGCCGATACCGATAAAGACGGCGAATGCGACCTTTGCGGCGAAGAAATATCCACGGCTCACACCTGCGCGGATGGCGACAGCGACCATAAGTGCGACGTTTGCAAAGAGCCGCTCTCCGAATGCGCGGACACCGACAAGGATCACGATTGCGACCTCTGCGGCGAAACGCTCTCGCAGTGCGCCGACGCCGATAAGGATCACAAATGCGATA
>JAZQTA010000052.1:0-51811 GCA_045630385.1 Eubacteriales bacterium
AGCGAAGCATATCTGCAAGCTTGCTTGCAAGTATGCGAGCGCAGATTGCTCGCGAGAGCATTCGCTTCCGGCGAATGCAGCACGCAGTGCCCGCTTTCGCGGTTCTCTCGCGATAAGAGTATGCCTAAATGCGACAGCCCCTTTTTTAATACCCGAAAGCGGTGCAGCTTCCCCTTTCATTTTTTCATCTTGACAAGAGGGCATATATACTGTATAATAAACGTAGAAGGACCACAAGAAAAGGAGGTGCGCCGCATGGAAGGTAACAAAGAAAATTTCGGACAGCGAAGAAAATCTCCCCTGCGCGGGACGTTTATTCTCTATCCCCTGCGCGGCTTCGTTACTGCACTGATTCCTTGGCTTTCGCATCTTTTTGTCTACAATTATATGCAAAATCTCTCCGAGGATCTCAATCTCATGGGAATTGACTCGGCAATCTTTCTCGGCTTCTCGCTCTTTATTCTCGCTTTGATCTACAATTCGTTCACGCTCTATTTCGCGACCTACGACCGCGAGCAGATGGATATCTTTTTTTCGGAGGGCGGAGAAACGCTTTCGTTTTTGGAAGAAAGACGGCACGCGCTGAAAAAGCTTTCCTTTTGGCTGGAGCTTGGCTTTGCTCTGCTTTTTACGCTCGGACTCGTTTTTCTCGGCGCCTTCGGTGATATTGACTATTTCGTTTTCATGATCCCCGTAAAGCAAGGGCTTGCCAGACTGATCGGCTTTCTCGCGCTGGCGATCTTCCTTTTCTTTCTGATGCTCGACCGACGGTGCGAAGCGAGAAAATACTGGCAACAGCTAAACGAGCGCGGTGATCTGAAGCGGCTTGAATCCAAGGGGCGCATGGCGATACGAGGGCTTGCGATCGTTTGCCTTTACCCGATCGCCACCCCCGTTTTGCCGATGGTGCTTTATTTCGCTATCAATCTGCTGACGATCGTTTGGGGTATTGCAGAGATGCTGACAGGCGTTGGCTTTATTCTCGCGCTTACCGCCACCGTGATTCTCGTTATACTCCTGAACAAGCTTCGCTTTCTTCGCGTTGCAAGGAAAATCGAAAAGAGCATTGCGAGCGCGGCGGAGGAATTCGGCTACAAGCTTCGCCTTTACGAAAAGGACGAGCGCGCTCTTTATAACTGCAACGGATACCTTGAAAAGGGCGAGAATCGATTCTATTTCAAGATCATGGCCGCCCCTTCTCTTTTTACGCCGCTCTATTTTATGGAGCACGGCGCGTATTACCTACATAAATTCGGAACGAAAAACCACTATCGCTCCTTTGAGCGCCACGTGGCTTATACCTTTGACTCTCCCGGACAAAAATCCATCATTCTTCCCAAGATCACAAACTACATTTTCGCCAAGGAGGGCGGAAGCGTGCGGCGCGTGTACGAGGGCGACAGCTTTTGGCATTATACCATTTACAACCCCGCATCCTATCTCGGAAATTTAGAGAGGGATTGCATCGGGCGCACGAACAGCGACAGAGCGTGAGGCGCGTGGCGTACGCGCAGTTATGATTGCCTACGGCAAGCTATGATACGCTACGCGTAACTATGATGCTCGTAAAGCAAGCAGTGCAGTTTTGCACACGGGTTCAAAGTGAAGTTTTTTTCTAACAAAAAGTGAAGTTTGCCAAAATCGCAAAGCGAATTTTGGCAAGTGAACAAAAACAGGGCAATGCGGCCGATTTTCGGCTTCGCATTGCCTTGTTTTTGTTGTGATTCTTTTGTGGTATGATTTTACTGATCCGATCCTTGCAAATATTATTTTTAGTATTTATTTTCAATAAAGCATTTACAAAATGAAAAAAAAGTGCTATACTGTAAGTGCGACACAATCGAATAATTCTCATTCATGGGTGTACTATGCCATTTTAGTACTTCCATCCTTTTTCACGCCATGAGTGAGAAAAAGATTGTGTCGCAGCAAGGTGAAGTGCTTTATGGAGGTGCGCTCGCTTTGCGGGCGCACTTTTTTATTTCCTCCATTTATCAAAAAAAAGCTCGCACAGTTTTAGAAGAAAGGAGAAGATAGAGGAAATGAATTACACAGAACCCACGGCGCAGATCATACACTTTCTCGAGACCGATCTGATCTCCGTTTCCGGCATTAACGGCAAGGAACCCGATATCGGCGAATGGGATGTGGAGATGTGAATCGCGAGGGTGATTCACATCTGTGTTGCCTAATGGCAAGTTGTGATGCTCGCGAGGCAAGCAGTTATGATACGCTTCGCGCAACTATGAGAGGCTTCGCCTCGTTAAAAGATACAAAAAAGGAGTCAAAAAATGAAAAAGAAGCTTTTGTTTTTTAGCCTTGCTTTGGCATTAATGCTTTCGGTCTTTGCGATCGGGACGTTTGCCGAGGCAGACGAGCCCACCTTGAAGATTGAGGCGGCCAACCTTGAATTTGCGGACAACGTATACCTATGGTATGCAGTTTCGCATGATGGGATTGATGCCGAGGATGTGGAGCTTTTATTCTTCACAGAGCCCAAAGAAAATTTCACATTAGAAAATGCGGACTATCGCGGTATTTTAATCGATAGCGGCGCAACTGTTCTGAACATGGAAAACTGCGCGATTTTTAAAAATGCAGAGCTCCGCGCAAAAAACATGGCAGATAACATTTACGCAATTGCTTATGCAAACGTGGACGGCGAAGAGTATTACAGTGCTCCCGTAAAATACAGCATTCTGCAATATGCATATAACAAGCTCGGAAAAACCGGCACTGCTTCCGAGAACGAAGCCTTCAAAAGCATGCTCACAGGTATGCTTTCTTATGGAGCAGATGCGCAAATCTATTTTGAGCATAACACCAATCGTCTTGCCGACGGCGAATTTTACCAAGTAATCGTAACCGGTGGCACGATTTCCGACGGATTCGAAAGAGGACTTTACCAAAACGGAGATGCCGCTTCCCTATCCGCCCCCGCAGAAAAGGATGGCAAGGCGTTCTCCTCTTGGAAAAACGAAGCAGGAGAAATCGTTTCTACCGATGCAATCACAACCATCACCGTACACAAAAACGAGGTTTATACAGCCTTTTACGGTGAGACCTTCAATCCCTCTTTGTATTCCGAGGGACTTAACTTTACATCTAACGGTGACGGCACTTGCTACGTAAGCGGCATCGGAACGTGCGAGGATGAGGAAATCTTGATTCCTCCGATCTCTCCCTTGGGTGACACCGTAGTTGCAATCGGAAAACAGGCTTTTGCGAACTGCGAAATTTTCACGGACGTTATCCTTCCCTATACCGTGAAAACCATCGACGAAAAAGCATTCTACAATTGCGACGAGTTGATTGAGATCCACATTCCCGGAACTGTGGAATCTATTGGACTTTATGCTTTTGCGGATTGCAAGCGCTTCGATACCGTTACCTTTAGCGAAGGTCTGCAAACCATTGCCGGCGGCGCTTTCATGGGTTGCCCGATCAAGAAGCTTGAAATTCCCAACAGCGTTACAACGATTTCCACGCATAGATATATTAATAACGGAGAAAAATTTGACGGTGCTTTTGAAAATTGCGCAAAGTTAAAAAGCGTTACTATCGGAAACGGAGTGCTGAAAATCGAAAGAGAGACGTTTTTGAACTGCGTTGCAATGACCTCTCTTTCCATTGGTGACAAGGTGGAAAGTATTGGCACTTACGCTTTTTCAGGCTGTGCCGAGCTGATAGATATTTCCTTCGGACAAAGCCTTCTTTCTCTTGGCGACTATGCTTTTTATGGTGACATCGAGCTCGCTTCTATTGATATCCCGAGCAATATCCAATATATCGGAATTTATTGCTTTAATGGCTGCAAGCGTCTTGAAGAAGTTACCTTTAACGAAGGACTTTTGCAGATTTCGGGCGGCGCTTTCATGGGATGCCCAATCACGGAACTCAAAATTCCCAACAGCGTAACAACGATTTCCACGCATAGATATATTAATAATGGCGAGAAATTCGACGGTGCTTTTGAAAACTGCACAGAGCTCCAATCCGTTACGATCGGAGACGGTCTTTTGGCAATTGAACGTGAGACATTTCTCAATTGCAATATCATGACTTCATTATCCATTGGAGAAAGCGTGACGAGCATAGGAGAATACGCTTTTTCGGGATGCACCGAACTCATTGATGTTGCACTAGGAAAAAATGTTGCTACGCTTGACAACTATGCATTTTATGGAGCGGCTGAGTTGACTTCTATCATACTTCCCGCAAGCATCCAAAGCATTGGAATTTATTGCTTCAATGGGTGCATAAATCTCTCAAGTGTGACATTCAATGAAGGGCTAAAAAGCATTGACGGCGGCGCTTTTATGGGGTGCCCGATTACGGAACTCGAAATCCCCAATAGTGTGACGACGATTTCTACATATAAATATTATAATAGCGGTGAAAAATTTGATGGCGCTTTCGAAAATTGCACAGAGCTCCAATGTGTTACCCTCGGCAAGAGACTTTTGGCAATCGATCGCGAAGCTTTCCGAAACTGCACAAACCTCACCACTATCATCATTGGCAACAGGGTGGAAAGCATTGGAATCTCGGCATTTGCAGGTTGTTCTCAATTGGTTGACGTAACAATCGGAGAACGAGTAATTACAATAGCCGATTATGCTTTTCACTATTGCAGTTCACTCCCTTCCATTGTAATACCGGAAAGTGTGGAAAACATCGGAATTTATTGCTTTAACGGATGCACAAGCCTCTCCGAGGTTACCTTTAACGAAGGACTACTAAGCATTGCCGGAGGTGCTTTTATGGGGTGCCCAATCACGGAGCTTGAAATCCCCAATAGTGTGACGACGATTTCTACATATAAATATTATAATAGCGGTGAGAAATTCGACGGTACATTCGAAAATTGCACAGAGCTTCAAAATGTCACTCTCGGAAACCGACTTTTGGCAATTGATCGCGAAGCTTTCCAAAATTGCACTTCGCTAACCGCCGTTATTATCGGCGAACGAGTAGAAAGCATCGGCATCTCGGCATTTGCCGGTTGTTCTCAATTAGTAGACGTAACGATCGGACAAAGTGTAATTCATATTGCGGATTACGCTTTTCAATTCTGTTCCGCACTTCCGTCTATTCTGATTCCTTCTAATGTGCAAAGCATAGGTATTTATTGCTTTAACAGATGCACAAGCCTCTCCAAGGTTACCTTTAACGAAGGACTACTAAGTATTGCCGGAGGCGCTTTTATGGGGTGCCCGCTTACAGAACTTGAAATTCCCAACAGTGTAACAACGATTTCTTCGCACAAATATTATAACAGCGGTGAGAAATTTGACGGTGCTTTTGAGAATTGTTCCGAACTCACAAGTGTTACTCTTGGAAACCAACTTTTGAAAATTGAACGCGAAACTTTCCGAAACTGCGCCAACCTAACTTCTATAGTTATTGGCGAAAGGATAGAATCTATCAGAGAATATGCATTTAATGGTTGCTCTTCTCTTACCGATGTATATTACAACAGAGCGATTGATTCCGAGGCGGCTATCACAATTACCGAAGGCAATGATTCTATCGTGGCAGCTACCACGTATTATTACAGTGAGGAAGCTCCCACAGAGGAAGGCAATTTCTGGCATTACGATGAAAACGGCAAGATCGCGATTTGGTGAAAAGAATAATTCATTTTAAAAATGCGGTCGACACGTGAATCACCCCTACAAAGCACAGGAATATTGTAGGGGAGCATAGCATGCTCCCGCCTTGCGAAAGCGAAAATGAATCGGGAGGCTAATAGCCTCCCCCTACGGAGATACAATGGCGGTGGATGGCATAAAAATGAGGCAATGCGGCCGATTTTTTTCGGCTTTGCATTGCCTTGTTTTTTATGATTTATGCTTGATAGGGTGGCTTTTCAAAGGGAACGTACGGATCTCTATAAGCAATGGCAAAGCAAACGCCGACGATCTCCTTCGCGCCGATGCTACGCAAGGCGAAGGCCGCACTCCCCATAGACGCTCCCGTGGTGACGATATCGTCCACGAGCAGGACACGCTTGCCGGAAAGATCGACACCGCGCTTCGGAACGAAAACGGCATTCGCTTTTCTTTGCTGTGCATTCAGCTTCTTCTGCGATGCGCGTGCTCTTGAACGCAGAGCGCGCACGACGGGGATATCCAACAGCTTACCGATATGCTCCGCGAGAATCCGCGCTTGATCCACTCCGTATTTGCGCCTGTTTTTCGGGCGGCGCGGCACGTAGGAAAGCACAAAATCCGAGAGGTCCTCCACGCCTGCGGTGATCGCCGCCGCAAGCTCCTCGGCACAGAATTTTGCTACGTCCTCTCGGTTCTCGCGCTTCAAGGAGAAGATCAGGCGGTTTTGCGGCAGATCGTCAATGCTTGATACGTAACGAACGATCTTGATCAGCTTATGCACGAGATGGGTATCAAGATAGTCGTTCGTGCAGGTACATTTGGACAAAACGCTTGCACAGCGCGAGCAACTGCGCAGCTTTACGTTTTGATAGCGAGAGAGGCAATCCGCGCAGAAAACGCGCATGCCGAAATCAAGCCTTCGCTTGCAATGCACGCAGAACGGCACGGTGATATAATGCTCGACACGCTTAAAAAATCCCGAAAGCTCCACGCATTTCCCTCCCTTTTTATAAATCAGAGGCTGCCCCGATTGCAAAAGCAAGAGAACAGCCTCATTTTTATTTTCATTTGTTGGATGCAGAAGCACCCGTTCCCTCTTTATTTTGCGGCCTTGGGAAAGCTGTCCTTTAATCCCACGATACGGTTAAAGGTGTTTTCATGCTTGGTATCCTTTACGAAATAACCCGTGCGCACAAGCTGGAAGCGCTCGCCTGCCTTTGCCTCTGCAAGGGCGGGCTCGATCTTCGCATTTTCGATCTTGGTGACGGAATTCACGTTCAGATAATCGTCAAAGGTCTTGCCCTCGGGAATATCCGCAACGTTCTCGATGTCGAAGAGGAAATCATAGAGCATGACGGTGGCATCCGAAGCAAAATTCGAGGAAAGCCAATGGATCGTGCCCTTGATCTTTCTTCCGTCTACAGGCATGCCGTTTGCCGTTTCCAGATCAGCGGTGCAACGGATCTCCACCACGTTACCCTCGGCATCCTTGACGATCTCGTTACACTTCACGATATACGCACCCATGAGGCGCACCTCGCCATCCGGCTTCATGCGGAAGAACTTGGGCGGCGGAACCTCGGCAAAATCGTCAGCATCGATATAAAGCTCACGCGTAAAGGCGATCTTGCGCGTGCCTGCCTCGGGCTTCGCGGGATTGTTTGCTACCTCAAAATATTCTACCTTATCCTCGGGATAGTTCGTCACAACGACCTTGATCGGATGAAGAACGCTGATGCGGCGGGGCGCAGTTTCGTTCAGCTCCTCGCGGATGCAATGCTCAAGAAGCTCATAATCCACGACGCTATAGGATTTTGCGACACCTGCACGGGCAACGAAATCAAAGATCGCGGCAGGCGTGTATCCGCGGCGGCGCAGACCGCAAAGCGTGGGCATTCTGGGAT
Organism: Eubacteriales bacterium; assembly: GCA_045630385.1. Classification (GTDB taxonomy): domain Bacteria; phylum Bacillota; class Clostridia; order Oscillospirales; family CAG-272; genus UBA1740. The sequence goes on from JAZQTA010000052.1 coordinate 7,520, forward strand.
CATCCCATCCGTCCACAAGTCCCGTTTCCACAAGCTGACGAAGATAACGCTTGGACATGACCGTGTGCGTTACGTTCAGACGCGCAAATTCCCACTGATGGGGGCGCTTTTCAAAGCCGATATTCTCGATCACCCAATCGTAAAGCGGTCGGTGGTTTTCAAACTCGATGGAGCAAAGCGAATGCGTAATGCCCTCAAGCGCGTCCTGAATGGGATGCGCATAATCGTAAAGAGGATAAATGCACCACTTATTTCCCTGACGGTGATGATCCACGTGCACGATGCGGTAGATCGCGGGATCGCGCAGATTGATATTGGAGGATGCCATATCGATCTTGGCACGAAGCGTTTTCGTACCGTCAGCAAATTCGCCGTTTTTCATTCTCTCGAAAAGATCGAGGTTTTCCTCTACCGAACGGTCACGGTAGGGGCTGTTCTTGCCCGGCTCGGTCAGAGTGCCGCGATACTGCCGCATTTCCTCCGCCGTCAGATCGCAGACGAAGGCCTTTCCTTCCTTAATGAGCTTTACGGCAAACTCATAGCAAGCGTCAAAATAATCCGAGCCGTAGAAGATACCGCCCGAGGGCTCGCATCCGAGCCATTTCAGATCCTCGTAAATGCTTTCAACGTACTCGTTATCCTCCTTGGAGGGGTTGGTATCGTCGTAACGAAGATTGAAGAGGCCGCCGTACTTCTTTGCGGTCATCGCGTTGATCCAGATTGCCTTCGCAGAGCCGATATGCAGATAGCCGTTGGGCTCGGGCGGAAAGCGCGTGTGGATCTTAAGCTCGGGATTCTTTTCAAGATCCGCATCGATAATGTCGTGAATAAAATTGTTTCTTAATTCTTCCATATTCAAAATCCTTTTGGGAATATTTTATAAATAAAACGACTCACCGTGTCCGGGATAGAGAAGGAGCGAGGAAAGCCTTTCCTTTGCCAGACGAAGCGAGGCAAAAAGAGCCGAAGCATCACCGCCCGGCAGATCATACCGACCGAAGCCACCGCCCGCGAACAAAAGATCGCCGACAAAAGCCATTTCGGGAAGGCGGTAAACAAGGCTTCCTGGCGTATGCCCGGGATAGCCTTCGGCCGTAATGCTCTCGCCGCAGAGCGAAAGCACGCATCCGTCCGAGATCGGCGTGTGCGGTACAAAATACCTCTTATCCTCGCCGAAAAAGATCGCATGCGCATTCAAGCGCCCGTCCGAAAGCATGGGAGCATCCTCTTTGCCGATATAAACGGAGGGGGAGAAGGCGGCGTACCACTCGGGAAGCGCTTCCACGTGATCAAAATGCCCGTGCGTTAAGAGGATCGCGGTCGGAGGGAGAAAATCATTGCCAAGCGCACGCTCCGCTTCCTCTACGCCGACCGAAGGGTCAACGAGAAAGGACGACTTACCGTCCGTCACGTAATAGGTATTCGAGCCGAAGGATTTCGGCACAAGAGTAAAAACACGCGGCATCGCATTTCCTCCATATATACAATTCGCCTTTTATATTTTACCATTGAAAGTAAAAAAATGCAAGAGTTTTGGCTTAAATATTTTATATACAAGCGTATTTTTTTGCATGGCGGCAAAAATATGGGCGCAAGCCTTGCATTTAAAGAAAAAATATGGTAAAATAATAGAAAAAACAAAGGAATGCTTTTATGAAACTTTTAATCGGCTCGGATATTCACGGCGATCTCGACGGCGCAAAGCGCCTGATCTCGGCTTACAAGGAGGAAAAATGCGACAAGATCCTGCTTCTCGGCGATATTCTCTACCACGGACCTCGCAACGATCTTCCCGCAGGCTACGCGCCCAAGGCTGTGATCGCGCTTCTCAACGAATATAAGGATAAGATCCTTGCCGTGCGCGGCAACTGCGAGGCAGAGGTGGATCAGATGGTTCTCTCCTTCCCCGTGCTGGCGGAATATGCGCTTCTTTCGCTCGACGGTTTGACTGTTTTTGCAACGCACGGACACATTCACAATACGGAAAAATGCCCTCCTCTCATGAAGGGCGACGTTCTCCTCCACGGACACACCCACGTGCAGACCTGCACGCCCTTCGGCAATGAAAATTTCTATATCAACCCCGGCTCGATCTCTCTTCCCAAGGAAGGAAATCCCAAGACATATATGGTGTACGAAAACAGAAGCTTCACTCTGAAGGATTTCGACGGCAACACGCTTTGGGAGAAAAAGCTTTAATATTTTTTACCGTCGGGGCATTTTTTAGCAAGCCCCGACGGTAATTTTGCGCCTTTTCAAAAAAACGAAAAGTTTTGAAAAAAATATTGAAAAAGCCCTTGACAAAAGCAAGAAAATGTGTTATTATATATAGGCGTTCGGTGAGAGCGTTATCTATGCGAGTGTAGTTCAATGGTAGAATTCCAGCCTTCCAAGCTGGTCGCGTGGGTTCGATTCCCATCACTCGCTCCAATACGCGCCCTTAGCTCAGTGGATAGAGTGCCCGGCTACGAACCGGTAGGTCGAAGGTTCGAATCCTCCAGGGCGCGCCAAAAAACAGAACGAAAAAGACATTCTTTTTGGTAGTTTTTTTTGCTTTTTGCGCGCCCTGGAGGATGAGAAGGACGAGCGGCACAGAGCAAACTTCCAGTGGACGTTTGCGACCGCGAGCGACCAAGCCGCGCAGTTCGCGGCGCGAATCGAATCCTCCAATAAAAACTTTTTTAATATCAAGTCTACATCCAAGTTTGCTTTTTTGCTTTTATATGGTGACACACATCTACAAGCCCACTTGCGCAGTTCGCGGCGCGAATCGAATCCATTTAGCGTTTTTATGACAGCACTTACTATTTTACTGTTTGGTTTCGAATACAATCCCTCCGTCACGGCGTTGCCGCGCCACCTCCCTTTACACAAGGGAGGCAAGGCTACGAGGAGTAAGGTACGCATTTTTTTACCGCATATTGACAAACTTATGCTCCTATGTTAAAATGTTTTTAAAAGCAACCTTTGAAAGGAAAAGCCATGATCTATAACGTACAAGACTACGGAATTATCGGCGACGGTGCGACGAACAACACGGCGGCGATCAACGCGCTGACCAAGCGCCTTGAGGGCAAGGGCGGCACGGTTTACTTCCCTGCGGGCGAATACGTGTGCGGCTCAATACGCCTTTACAGCAACATGACCTTGCGACTCGATGCAGGGGCGACGATCCTCGGAAGTCACGATTTTAACGATTATCCCTTCATTGAGCTGGAGGGCTTTACGCGCGGCACAAGACACGGGCTGATCTCGGCCATCGGCGCAAAAAATATCCATATTACGGGCGGAAGGATCGACGGACGCGGTAAGTATTTTTGGGATAACATGGAATCCGACTACGAAAGGCCGCGAACGATCAATCCCATTCTTTGTCGGGACGTTAAGATCACGGATATGATCATCGAAAACTCACCCTGCTGGACGGTGCATCCGCTCTGCTGCGAAAACGTGACGGTGCGCGGTGTCACGATCTATAATCCTTATAATTCACCGAATACCGACGGCATCAATCCCGAAAGCTGCAAAAACGTTCGCATTTCGGACTGCCATATCGACGTCGGGGACGACTGCGTGACCATCAAGGCAGGCACGGAGCTGGATGCGCTGATGAAGGATCACCCCTGCGAGAATATCATCGTTACGGGCTGTACGATGGCGCACGGACACGGCGGCGTTGTCATCGGAAGCGAAATGAGCGGCGGCGTGAAAAACGTTTCGGTTTCCAACTGCATTTTCCAGAACACCGAGCGCGGCATCCGCGTGAAAACGCGCAGAAAGCGCGGCGGCTTCGTGACCGGCGCATCCTTCTCCAATATTATTATGGAAAACGTGGGCGCGGTGATCACGATGAACGCATACTACTGCTGTGTTTGCGGCGAATACCCCTTCCCCAAGGAGATCCTTTTCGACGAAGGGCCTCAACCTGTGGACGAGCTGACACCCTATTTTTCAGACATTCGCATCAGCGGCATTACGGCACGCGGCGTGACGGGCGTTGGCATTTATCTCTATGGACTTCCCGAGAGCCCGATCAAAAACGTGACGGTTTCGGATATTTCCATGGAGATCATCGGCTCTCCCGAGGGCTTTCCTCCCGTTTCCGCCTTTAACCGACCGCGCTGCTACGGCGAGGGCATCGTGATCGAAAACGCCAAGGGCGTGACGATGCAGGGCGTTACACTCGAATGCAAGGGAGAGCGAATTTCATTGAAGAACGCGGAGAATATATATCTTAACGGAACGAGAATCGACGACTGATTTTTTCTCGCATTTTTCTTATTTTCAAACTATTTTTTACATTTTAACCAAAAATCACCGTTCTGATACCCTTTGAGGATTTCGGAACGGTGATTTCTTTTTGTTTTTTAAAATTATTTAACCGCGATGTTAAGGTACATCGAACGATAAAACGGCGGTTTATGTCAAGATACGGAAGCTGTTTGGCAAACGGATTTTGAGCAGAAACCGTCGGCTGAAATCGCGAAGGCGTACAAGAGTACGTCGAGCGATAAAACGGCGGTTTATGCCAAAATACGGAAGCCAAAAAATTTATTTGATTACAATGTTGACAATCTTTCCGGGTACGACGATTTCCTTAACGACCGTCTTTCCTTCGAGAGCGGCGGCGATCTTCTCGTCTGCCTTAACGGCGGCGAGGATACCGTCCTTATCGGCGGCCGCAGGGATCGCAACAACGGCGCGAACCTTACCGTTGATCTGCACGGGGAAACCTACGGTATCATCCACGGTCTTGCTCTCATCGTATACGGGCCAGGGAGCGATGGAAACGAGGCCATTGCCCCCCATCATCTCGTAAACCTCCTCGGCTACGTGAGGCGCGAAGGGAGAAAGGAGCTTTGCAAAGGTCCTTAGCTCACACTTCGTGATCTTGCCTACCTCGGAAATGGTGTTCACAAGTGCCATCATGGCGGCGATCGCAGTATTGAACTTCATGTTATCAATATCAGCGGTTACCTTCTTGATGGTCTTATGGAATACCTTTTCAAGCGCAGGCGTTACACCCTCGCCCTCGGAAATATCCACAAGATCGAGGAATCTCTCAAGGAAGCGCTTGCAGCCCTTGATGGACTGAGGATTCCAGGGAGCGGCCTTTTCGAAGTCACCGATGAACATCTCGTAAAGACGCATGGTGTCTGCACCGTAGTCACGCACGATATCATCGGGATTTACGACGTTGCCGCGGGACTTGGACATCTTTTCACCGTTTTCGCCAAGGATCATGCCGTGGCTCGTGCGCTTCGCATAGGGCTCCTTGCAAGCAAGAACGTCAATATCGAAGAGGAACTTTGCCCAGAATCTGGAATAGAGCAGGTGAAGCGTGGTGTGCTCCATACCGCCGTTATACCAGTCAACGGGCATCCAATACTCGAGCGCTTCCTTGGAAGCGAGCGCCTCGTTGTTATGCGGATCGCAGTAACGCAGGAAATACCAGGAGGAGCCTGCCCACTGCGGCATCGTGTCGGTCTCTCTCTTTGCCTTGCCGCCGCACTGCGGGCAGGTGCAATTTACCCAATCCGTCATCATCGACAGAGGGGATTCACCCGTTGCGGTGGGCTCATAGGACTCAACCTCGGGAAGGCGGAGCGGAAGCTCGGACTCGGGAATGGCAACCCAACCGCACTTTTCGCACTCTACAAGCGGAATCGGCTCGCCCCAATATCTCTGACGGGAGAACACCCAGTCACGCAGCTTGAAGTTTACCTTCTTCTGACCGATGCCCTTCTCTTCAAGGAATGCCGCCATGGCCTCCTTTGCATCGGCAACCTCCATACCGTTGAGGAAATCGGAGTTGACAAGCTTTCCGGTCTCAACGTCTACGAACGCCTCGTTCTGCACGTCACCGCCGGCAACCACCTCGATGATGGGAAGGTTAAACTTCTTTGCGAAATCCCAGTCTCTCTCATCGTGCGCGGGAACGGCCATGATCGCGCCCGTTCCGTAGCCTGCAAGCACGTAGTCCGAAATGAAGATCGGAATTTCCTTGCCGTTTACGGGGTTGATCGCCTTAACGCCCTTGATCTCAACGCCCGTCTTTTCCTTTGCAAGCTCGGTGCGCTCAAAATCAGACTTCTTGCCTGCGGCCTCGCGGTAAGCGGCTACCTCGGCATAGTTTTCGATCTTATCCGCCCACTTCTCTACAAACGCATGCTCGGGCGCGATAACCATGTAGGTTGCGCCGAAGAGCGTATCGCAACGGGTGGTGTATACACGAAGGGTTTCGCCTGCGGTGGTCGCGAAGTCAACCTCCGCGCCGTAGGACTTACCGATCCAGTTGATCTGCTGTGTCTTTACTCTCTCTATGTAGTCAAGTCCGTCAAGATCGGAGATCAGACGGTCGGCATACTCGGTGATGCGAAGCATCCACTGGCTCTTTACCTTACGGATAACGGCGGAAGCACAACGCTCGCAAACACCGTTGACAACCTCCTCGTTTGCAAGAACGACCTTACAGGAGGTGCAGAAGTTTACTGCCATTTCCTTCTTATACGCAAGCCCCTTCTTGAAGAGCTGAAGGAAGATCCACTGCGTCCACTTATAATAGTTGGGATCTGTGGTGTTGATCTCTCTGTCCCAGTCAAAGGAAAGACCGAGAGCCTTGAGCTGGCTCTTGAAACGCGCCACGTTGTTTTCGGTTACGATACGGGGATGGATCTTATTCTTGATCGCATAGTTCTCCGTGGGAAGACCGAAGGCGTCCCAGCCCATCGGGAAAAGAACGTTATAGCCCTGCATTCTCTTCTTACGGGATACGATATCCAACGCCGTATAGGGGCGGGGATGACCTACGTGAAGTCCCTGGCCCGAGGGATAAGGGAACTCTACGAGAGAAAAATACTTGGGAAGGCTGTAGTCCTGCTTTGCGGCAAAGGGCTTCTTCTCATCCCAGATCTTCTGCCATTTGGATTCGATTTCTTTGTAGTTGTACTGCATTGTCTCATCTATCTCCTAATCAAATATTTTTCAAATTAAATTTCTCGTCTACCTTCGCCTTGATCGGCTCGATATCCATCCTTTTATCGGAAGGAAGCAGACGGTCGATATCGTAAAACTCTCGGCTCTGCCGATCGAATACGTTCAGTATCACGTCCGTAAAATCCACGAGGATCCAGGATGCGCCGCTACGCCCCTCTACGCGGTCGGGCCGCTTTCCTCTTTCGGACATTTTCTCCGCCACCTCGTCGGCAAGTGCGACGACGGCCGTGGAGGAGGTTGCCGTAATATTGATATAATAATCCGTGATCGCATTTTCCTCACCGACCTCATACGCCGTGAGATCTCTTCCCTTTTTCTCAAGAAGAAGCGCGATCACCGCTTCGCAAAGCTCTGCGGAGGAGGCTCCTTCGAGATCCTTCTCCTTGTCCATCATTTCTGACATAATCATTCCTCGGTTATTCTTTTTTTATTGGTATTTTGATCGAGGAGAGATCCTCCTCGGTATATACGCGATAGGCTATATTTTTATCGTTATAAATACTTGCGTGGGAAAAATTCTCTGTATTTAAAAGCTTTTTTTCGCTATCGAATTTCTCTTGCGGAAGAAAATATTCCGAAAGGATCGCTTCGGCGCCCGGACGGTTGGCGATATAATACCAATGCCCATCCGAATAGAGAGGCTCGCCCGGCAGGGTAACAAAGCCGACCGAGAGGTGCGGAAGCCTTGCATGCACCGAAAGCCCTACGGAAAGCGCGCGCGGAAGCGAAAGATCCGTGATCACGTCCTCCCGCATGGAAAAAAGCATACGAATCAGCTCCGCGGGTCGCAGGCTTTGCCGCACACGCCGAAGGAGCGCGCACAAAAAGAGCTTCTGCGCATCCACGCGCCCAAGATCTCCCATGAGATACCCCTCACGGTAACGGATAAAGGCTTCCGCCTCCGCGCCCGAAAGGTGATGCTCCCCTGCCGGATATTCCTTTTCTTCAACACTGATCGCATACGGAAGCTCGATATCCACGCCGCCGAGCGCATCCACGGTGGCACGAAGCGCCGCCGATTTCATAGCGACAGAGCCTGTGAGCGCAACGCCGAAAACGCTTGATATCTCGGAGGAAAGCGCGGAAAGCGCTTCCTTTTCCGATGCGCCCGCAAAGCGCGCGGATGCATAGATGCCGTTGATCCGCTCTCCCGCACCCGATTTGAAATAGGTATCCCGCGGAATCTGCAAGACGGCAATACGGTCACGCGCCGTATCCACGGAAGCAAGACACAAAACGTCGGTATTCTCCGCCGCATCGTCAAGCCCTGCGAAAAGCAACACCGTCGGTGCGAGTGCTCCCGCATCTGCCGCGCTTGAGGCACGGCGGCATGCAACAAACGATAAAAGCACGGTAAAGATAAGAAAAGCGGAAATAACTTTTTTCATAAGGAACGCTCCTGCGTTTTTTCTTATCTTTTCCCTTTTCGTTTTCTCAATTCGATGAAATAGTTGACAAAAGCGCATTTCGCGCGTCCAAGGTATCCTCGCAAAGCGCATAGCCGCGCGCACGGAGAAAATGCACCGTGCTGTCAAGGATCTTCAAAACGCATCGATCCAAGACCGCTTTGGGATCAGCGCCGCTTGCGATCTCGGAAAAGAACCACTCTCTCGTTTCGATACACTTGGAATATTCTCTGCCCTCCTCGATATAATCGGAAACAAAAAGAATCTTATCGAGAAGCGACATATTCTTTGCCCCCGTCGTATGTGCGCGGATGGCGCAAAGAACGCTTTCATTTTTTGCAAAATACGGAAATTCCTTTCGGATGCGGTATTCCGCCGTAAAGGAATGCAGGATCGCGGGGGATCTTTCCTGACTTTCGGTGAGCGAAAGGCCAAGCTTTTCGACCGTTTCTCTCTGCTCTGCCTCACCCATCTCCTTCGTGATATCGTGAAGAAGCGCGGCTGCGCCGAGCGAAAGAGGATCCACCTCGCCTTCGAAGCACGCGGCAATTTTTTTTGCCATTTTTTCTACGCCGAGCGTATGAAGATACCTTTTTTCGCCCATAAAGCGAGCGATATTTTGCCGCAAGGAGGAAAGCACCTCCGAGGGCTCGGGAGGCCACAGCCCTTCCGCTTCGATATAGGAAAGAACGGCGGCGGGAATATTTTTTTCGGCAAGCCACGGCGCACATTTCAGCTGATCGCGCAGCTCCGTGGAGGATACCTCCGTGACGGCGGCATCAATGATACGGACGCGCGCACCGTAGCGGCGCTCGTAATCCGCCTTTGCCCTTGCGATCTCTTCGCTCTTTTCACCGTCGTTTTCGCGGCGGACAAGACATATCGCGGCTTTTTCAAAGATGATCTCGGGTGTGCGCCAGGTCGGCAAGGAAAGGAACATATCCGTGCCGCAAAGAAAATACAGCTCCCGATCCTCCCTTGAAAGAAGCGTAAGCGTATCCGCCGTGAAGCTTCGGCCGCCGCGGCGGATCTCCATATCGGAGATTTCCACGCTCGGAATATGACCGAAGGCGAGAGATGCCATTTTTAATCTTTGCTCGGCGCTTGCCCCTCCGTCGATCTCCTTATGCGGCGGAAGATTGTCCACGATGATCATAAGTCGGTCGGGCTGTAAGGCCGCCTGCAACGCTTCCGCGGCACGAACGTGCCCGATATGCGGCGGACTGAACGTGCCGCCGAGAATTGCAACAATTTCTTTTTTCATTACGGAAGCTCGATTTTTCTTTTCTTCTCGGACGGACGGTACAAAATGATCTTCGTTCCGATCGTGCCCGCAACGTCTGCGCCGATCGCCGCCGAGATTTCCTCTGCCGCCTCCTTGGCGGAATAACCGCTATTCTCAAGAACGCGGATCTTGATCAGCTCTCTTGCCTCCAGGGCATTGGAAAGCTGGGTGCAAAGCTCCTCGCCGATGCCGCCCTTGCCGATCTGAAAGATCGTGTCCATATTCTGTGCGAGCGAGCGAAGATATGCTCTTTGTTTACTGTTTAACACTTCGTTTTTTCCTTTTGTTTTTTAGTTCTGCTCGAAGAGCGCGTTGGCAAACTCCTCGGCATTGAAGGGCTTCATATCCTCGATCTGCTCACCGACTCCGATGAACTTCACGGGAATGCCAAGCTCCTGCTTAATGGAGAAGATGATACCGCCCTTTGCCGTTCCGTCCAGCTTCGTAAGCACAAGTCCCGTAATCTCGGCGGCGCTCTTAAATTCCTTCGCCTGGATCACGGCGTTCTGCCCCGTGGTGGCATCCAGAACAAGAAGCGTTTCCTTATCCGCATCCGGAAGCTCTCTTCCGATCACGCGGTTGATCTTCGCAAGCTCGTCCATAAGATTTTTCTTATTGTGCAGTCGTCCCGCAGTATCAATGATCAGGACATCCGCCGAGCGGCTCTTGGCCGCGCTGATCGCATCATATACAACGGAGGCGGGATCTGCGCCTGCACCCTGCCGCACAAGCTCTACGCCCGCACGGTCACACCAAACGGCAAGCTGCTCTGCGGCGGCGGCGCGGAAGGTATCCGCGGCGGCAACCACGACACGCTTCTTCTGCGACTTGAGCTCCGCGGCGATCTTACCGATAGAGGTCGTTTTTCCCACGCCGTTCACGCCGATCACGAGGATCACGGAGGGCTTGGTCGAAAGCCTCAGCGGCTCATGCTCGCCGAGCATATCCCGCAGATTGCGAAGCAAAAGCCCCTTGATCTCGGAGGGATCCTTCAGCCTTCCGTCCTTTACCGCCTCGCGCAGATTTTCAAGAATCTCTTCCGTGGTATTCACGCCGAGATCGGCGGAGATCAAAAGCTCCTCCAGCTCGTCAAACAAATCCTCGTCTATTTTATGAAAGGACTTAAAAAGATTGTCGATTTTTCCGACAATGGCATTTTTCGTCTTCAAAAGTCCGTTTTTCAGTTTCTCAAAGAACCCCATCGAGTATCTCCTTTTGCTTTCCTTCAATTTCGTTCACGTTCAGCTCGATCGCCTGCGAGATACCGCGCTGCGGCATCGTGACACCGTACAGACGGTCACCGATCTCCATCGTACCGCGACGGTGCGTGATAAGAATGAACTGCGTATCCTTCGCCATTTTCTTTATGTATTCACCAAAGCGGAATACGTTTACCTCGTCCAGCGCCGCCTCGATCTCGTCCAGAATACAGAACGGCGAGGGGTTCACCTTCAGGATCGCAAACAGAAGCGCAATCGCAACGAAGGACTGCTCACCACCCGAAAGAAGTGACATACTGCCGACAGCCTTGCCGGGCGGCTGTGCCGTGATCTCGATGCCCGAGGTCAGAACGTCCTCCGGCTCGGTCAGCGAAAGCGAAGCGCTACCGCCTCCGAAGAGCTCCTTGAAGGTCGTTCCAAAGTGACGGTTGATATCCTCAAACGCCTTGACGAAGCTTTCGCGCATATCCGTTTCCAGTCTTGCGATGATCGCAATCAGCTCATCGTGCGACTTCGTCAGATCCACGTACTGCGTATTCAGGGCATCGTATGCAGATTTCTCATCCGCATACTGCTGAATGGACGAGGGATCGAAGTGACCGATGGCACGCAGTCTTTGACGCAAGGAGGTCTGATTCTGCGCGATCTCGGCACGGTTCTCCTCCGTAACGGGAGGATAATTGAGCGCTACGGCCTGCTCGTAGGTCAGATTGTAATCATCCCAAAGCACGGAGCCGAGCTTGTCGCGGTTTTCCTCCAAGCGCATAAGATGGTTCTCGGCGCGAAGAGATGCCTCCATAAAGCTCTCTCTCGATGCGGTCTTCTCACGGATCAGGGCGCGAAGATCGTTCATCGCCTTATCGTAAGAATCACTTCCCGTTTCAAGCTCCTTACGGGATTTTTCAAGCAAAGCGATCTGCTCCTCAAGAGCATCGTGCTCTTCTCTGCGCATCGCCTTGTTCTTATCCATGTTTTGGCTCTTATCCGTCAGCTCCTCTATGCGCGCACGCTGTGCCGCCTTTTCCTCCTCGAGCTCCGAAAGGCGCTCCTTCAAGGAATCAAGAAGCTGCTTTGTACCGTCGATATCCTTATTGGTTTCAACGATGGCAACGTATTCATCCGCCGCCTTCGCCGCGATCTCATCGTTCTTTTCATCCAGCACGCCCATTTCGGCGGCGCGCTTTTCACGGAAGGCGCGAAGCCCCTCCGCACGCTCGCAAGCGGCGGTATACTGCGCGTTCAGCGCGAGTAGCTCCTCCTCTGCCTTGGACTGCTGTCCCTCAAGGTTATGATAATCAAAGCGAAGCTTTTCTATCATGTTGCGGTTCGCCGTCAAATTCGCGTTTGCGGTATCGAGCGCGGCAAACTGGCTTCTCGAAAGCGTGAGAAGCAGCTCCTTCTCCTGCGAAGCGTCCTTTAGGCTCTCGGAAACCGAAGCTCGCTCAACATCAAGCGCGGCAACCGCCTTTTTCTTTTCGGCAATCGTGCGATTGTATCCCTCGGCGGCCTCGCGAAGCTCGGCAATTTCACTCGTACGGCTGAGAAGGCCGCTGTCTCTTTTCGCGCTACCGCCCGTGAATGCACCGCCCGCGTTGATGACCTGACCGTCCAGCGTAACGAGCTTCACACGGTAGCGGATCTTTTTTGCGGCGGCAGAGGCGTTTTCGATCGTATCGAATACGACCACGCGAAGAAGAAGCCATTCGATGATCGAGCGATAGCAGGGCTCAAAACTTACAAGCTCGTCACCTCTTCCGACGTAGCCGGGCATAGACTTCGTCATACGGATCTCATCGGTTTCGGTGGCGGATTTAATGGCTGTGATGGGATAGAAGGTAGCACGGCCCGCATTGGCGTGCTTCAAGGCATACATAGCCGCCTTCGCGGTTTCTTCATTATCCACGACGATATTCTGGAGGCTCGAGCCAAGTGCGGTATCGATCGCGGTGATATATTTTTCATCTACGTGGATCAGAGAGGAAAGCGGGCCGTGGATCTTTCCTGCGCCCCGAATCTCGCCCTCCTGATACTTACGCATAACGAACTTAACGCTCTCGTAGAAGCCCTCGAAGCTTTCGTTCATTCGCTGAAGCGCATCGGCCTTATGAAGAAGCGCCTCGCTCTTCGGGATCAGGTCGTTCAAAACGGCAAGATGCGCTTCCTTCTGCTCGGAAATTTCCTCAAGTCTTGCATTTGCCGCATCAAGAACGGCATCCTTCTCGGCGATCTGCTTTTTAAAGCCCGCGGCATTGGCCTCACAGCGTTCAGCCTCCGCCATCAGAGTTTCGCCTTCCTTTTCATACTGCGCGATCTGCTCCTCGATATCCTTCGAGCGCGTACCGTCGCTGATTTTGGAGTTGGAAAGGACGTTGATGCGCACGTTGAGATCCTGCGCGGTGTTATCCTCCACCGTCAGCTCATCGAGCGCCTCCTCAAGCTCCTTTTTCATTTCCTCGATCGCCTTCTGAAGCTTTGCCTGCTCGGAAAGGTACTCAAGGCGGATATCCATGTGCTTTTTCAGCGTCACGGAAAAGGCCTCGATCTTTCTTTCATATTCCGCACCCTGCTGCTCAAGTCCCATCTGCTGACGGGAAAGATCGCCCATGCGGATCTTGCATTGCTCGATCATCTCAAGGTTATGCGCCAGCTCGGTATTCTGCACGTCCATTGCGGCATCCAGCTGATGCAGGCGGCGGTTGGCATCCTGAATATCGTCGTACACCTTCTGCGAGCGGATCTTGTTTTCCTGCGATTTATTGTAGAGCGTATCCGACTGTGCTTCCAGATCGGCAATTACGCCGTCAATGATCTCCAGCTCGTTTTTGGAAAGCTTGAAGGCCTTGGTCGCCTCCTCGATATCAAGACGGATCTTTTTTGTATCAAAAAGCCAGAGAGATACGTCCGCCATCTTCTTCTCTTCCATGATGGCAAGACCGCGGCGCGCCTTCTCCGCATCCTTTTCCAGCGGACCGAGACGGCTCTCCTTTTCTACGAGGATATCTCTTACACGGTCAAGGTTTTCCTGCGTGCTCTTCAGCTTACGCTCGGACTCCTCCTTGCGGTTACGGTATTTGGCAATACCTGCCGCCTCCTCGAAGATATTACGGCGCTCATCGCTCTTTTTCGAAATGATCTCCGCGATCTTACCCTGTCCGATGATGGAATAGCCCTCACGGCCGACACCGGTATTCATAAAGAGCTCGTAGATATCGCGCAGTCGTTTCGGCTCCTTGTTGATCAGGTATTCACTTTCACCCGTGCGGTAATAGCGACGAGTGACCGAAACCTCATCGTAGTCCGATTCAAGGCGGTTTTCCTTATCCGAGTTGTCAAATACAACCGTTACCTCCGCAAAGCCCATCGGGCGGCGCGCCTCCGTCCCGCCGAAAATAACGTCCGTCATCTTCGTTCCGCGGATATTACGGCTGGAAAGCTCACCGAGAACCCAACGCATGGCATCGGAAATATTGGATTTTCCGCTTCCGTTCGGACCCACGATAACCGTTGCACCCTCCTCGAAGGTCAGCATCGTGCGGTTCGGAAAGGATTTGAAGCCGTGCAGCTCCAAGGATTTTAAGTACATATCCTTTTTCCTCTCTTATCTTTCTTCTGTCTTTATAATGATATCACCCTTGCAAAGCGTATCGCTTTCCGTCACTCTCACGCGAGAAAAGCCATAGGTACTGCAAAGATAAATTTTATTCGATTTACGTTGCCCCATCGCGGCGGAGGTGCACCCTCTCGCAACCGTTAAGTGAAGGACAGGGGCTTTATTTCCCGAGGCAAGGTACGCCTCGATCCTTCTTCTGTAAAGCTCGGTCTCCACCATCTCGCCGAGTGCGGGATGGACGGGGCCCGAAAAAACCGTTTGCGCATCGGAGAGCATCTCGGTTTGCTGAAGTCCGACACGGATCACGGAAACCGAATTTTCACGAAATACCTCTACGGCATTCGCGGCTCTTTTTACCGCCTCCGAAAGGCAAAGCGGCGTATAAATTCCGCGCTCTGCATCCTCGCAAAGCGGCGTTTTCCGAAATACGACCGTGGGATACACCCGCGCGGCGGTCGCGCCGAGCGCCGATATCCTTTTTGCCGTTTCGATCTCGCTTTCCGCCGTCGCGCCCGGAAGACCGATCATCATCTGACCGACGAAGGAAAATCCGCCGCGCACAAGAAGATCCGCGGCACGCACGCTATCCTCCGCCGTGTGCCCGCGCCGACAGCGCAAAAGCACCTCGTCCGACATGCTTTGTATACCAAGCTCAACGGTTTTCATACCGTAGTGCGCAAGAATATCCAAAATTTCTTCGTTTATATAGTCCGGCCTCGTGGAGCATCGCAGGGACGCAACCGCGCCGCTTTTAAGATACGGCTGCACGCGTACAAGAATGCTCTCCATCAGCGTACGCTCGATGCCCGTGAAGGAGCCGCCGAAAAACGCGATCTCTACCTCGGCATCCCCTGCCGTGCTTAAGGAAGCGCGCACCGTTTCCTCCATGCGCTCGATATCGAAGCCCGCGTGCCCACTGATGGAGCGCTGATTGCAAAAGCTGCATTGATGCGGACATCCGAGATGCGGCACGAAGATCGGAATATTGATATGCCGCCTCATTCCTTGATTCCAAACAGAGCAAGCGCGGCGGCCGCCGCTTGCATTTCCGCATCCTTTTTGCTCCCTGCCGTGCCGCGACCAACGGCGTTGTTATTCACCTTGGCAACCACGGTAAAACGCTTGTCATGATCCGGGCCGACCTCTTTTTCGACCTCGTATACAAGCTCGGATGCACCGTCCTGCTCCACGAGCTGCTGAAGGCGCGTTTTGGCATCCTCCACCGTGCCGAAGGAATCGGGGATATGGGGAACGAGCAACGCAAGAAGGATCTTACGCGCACTTTCGGGATCGTCGAGATACATCGCGCCGATCACCGCCTCCATCGCATCGGCAAGCACCTTCGGGCGGCTTCGGCATCCGTTTGCCTCCTCACCGTTTCCGAGATGCAGATACTCTCCGAGAGAAAGAGAAAGCGCGATCTCATATAGCGTTTTCGTGCAGACGAGATGACGGCGAATACGCGTCAGATCCCCTTCGGCAAGCAATTTGTTTTCAAGATACAGGTAATGCGAGATCACGATCTGAAGCACCGCATCCCCGAGAAACTCCAGCCTCTCGTTTGAGGGCAGACGGATGCCGCGCGCCTCGCACTCGTTAGAATAGGAGGCATGCGTCAGCGCATTTTCAAGCAATGCACAATCCTTAAATTTATATCCGAGCCGTTCCTCCAGCCCCGAAAGAGCCTTTCCGATCGACATACGCACCCTCCTTTCCAAAAAAGAATGTCAAAGGTTAATTTCCGTAAATCTTCTCCGCATCCGCGAGAAGCTTCTTATCGTCATAATCCTCGGCAAACGCCGTGATATCGTCGTTGATACCGCCCTCCACGAAGGAGATCGCCTGACGAACCGCGTTCTTGATCGCGTTCGCATCGGAGGAGCCGTGCGCCTTAATAACGGGACGGCTGATACCGAGAAGCGGCGCGCCACCGTGCTCGGAGGCATCGAAGCGGTGCTTCATATCCTTGATCTTATCCTTCATCGTCAAGGCGGAAACCTTGGTTGCGAGGTTGGTATAAAGCACGTCCTTTAAGGTATGGAGCATGAATTTTCCCATGCCTTCCACGCTCTTCAAAAGGATATTACCCGTAAAACCGTCGGTGACGAGAACGTCACACACGTTAAAGGGCAACGCCTTGGACTCCACGTTTCCGACGAAGTTCAGGCCGCTTTCGGAAAGAAGCTGAAAGGACTCCACCTGCAAGGCGTTACCTTTATTATACTCGGTTCCGTTATTCAGCTGGCCGACGCGGGGACGGTCGATCTCGTAGATACGCTCCATGTACTTCGCGCCCATAAAGGCAAACTGGCAGATATTATCCGAGGTCACGGTGAGATTGGCGCCCGCGTCGATCAAAAGGATCGGATTTTCAAGCGGAAGCACCGTGGCGATCGCGGCACGGTTGATGCCCTTGATACGCTTAACGATCAGCGTTGCGCCCGTGATAAGCGCACCCGTGTTGCCCGCGCTCACGAAGGCATCGCCGAGGCCCTGGCTGAGATGCTTGAGTCCCACGCTCATGGAGGAGTCACGCTTTTCTCTGACGACTGCCAGGGGCTTGTCCTCCATCGTGATCGCCGTAGGCGCGTGAAGGATCTCGATCCCGTCAAGATTGATATTATGCTTTACGGAAACGTCGGAAATGACGTTTTCGTCTCCCACCAGAACCAGGCTGTGCTCCGGATAGGCTCTTGCGGCCATGGCCGCTCCTTTAATTATTTCAAGAGGGGCGTTATCACCGCTCATTGCATCCAGTATAATTTTCATCGGTTGGCTCTGAAATACCGCACGCCTCTTTGAGCATTGCAAGCGAACGCTCCGCATAGGCGGCATTGCGGTTTTTCTTTCCTCCTTTTACTTTTTTCTCAAAGGGCGCTATGATACCGAAATTGGCGTTCATAGGCTGAAAATTTTTGCTTACCCCACCGTCGCGCACGTAATGCGCGAGCGCTCCGATCACGGTTTCGCGCGGATAAATGCACGGCGCGAGTCCCAATGCGGCACGCGCGGCGTTGACACCCGCAACGAAGCCCGAGGAGGTGGATTCCACGTAGCCCTCCACGCCCGTCATCTGCCCTGCGAAGCGCAGCGTCGGTCTTGAAAGCATGGCGTAGGTCTCGTCAAGCAGGCCCGGGGAATGGAGATAGGTATTGCGATGCATGACACCGTAACGGAAATAAACCGCGTTTTCAAGGCCGGGGATCAGACCGAAGACTCTTCTTTGCTCTCCAAAGGTCAGATGCGTCTGGAAGCCGACGAGGTTATACATCGTTCCCTCACGGTTCTCGCGGCGCAGCTGCACGGTGGCATAGGCATCCTCTCCGGTGGTCGGCAAAGGCAGGCCTACGGGCTTCATCGGACCGAAGCGCAGCGTATCGTAGCCTCTCGCGGCCATGACCTCTACGGGCATACAGCCCTCAAACACCGTCAGCTCCTGCTCTTCTTTGTCAAATTCCTTCAGGTGTGCGACCTCGGCATGAACGAGAGCATCGTAAAAGCGGTCGTACTGCTCCTTGGTCATCGGGCAATTGAGATAATCCGTCGGCTCGCCCTTTCCCCAGCGAGAGGCAAAGAACGCGACCGAGGTATCAATGCTCGCAAAATCCACGATCGGGGCGGCGGCATCGGAGAAGTGCAGCCCTTCCCCGCCCGTGATACGGCGGATATCCTCCGCCAAGGCATCCGATGTAAGAGGACCGGAGGCAACCACGACGATTCCCTCCTCGGGGATTTTCTCCACTTCCTCGTAATGCAGGGTGATATTCGGATGATTTTTTATTCTTTCCGTGATATAAGCGCTGAAGGCGTCGCGGTTTACAGCGAGCGCCGAGCCTGCGGGCACCTCGGTGGCGTAAGCCGCCTCCATGATCAGCGAGCCGAGCGCCGAAAGCTCTGCCTTCAGAAGCCCTACGGCATTGTCCGTTTGATTCGAGCGCAAGGAATTGGAGCAAACGAGCTCCGCAAAGCCCTCGCTGTGATGCGCGGGAGAATACTTCTTCGGCTTCATTTCGTAAAGCTCGACCTTAACGCCGAGCCTCGCGGCTTGCCACGCGGCCTCACAGCCCGCAAGCCCTGCGCCGATCACAACAACCGTATTCTCTGCCATCACTCGATCACCGTGCGCTCTTCTTCGCTCTTATAGCCGCACTTTTTATTCTTGCAGATCACCGTTCTGCGGCTCTTGCGATAGAAAAGCATTTCTCCGCAATCGGGGCACTTCTCGTCAAGAGGCATATCCCACGAGGAGAAATCGCACTCCGGATACTTTTCACAGCTATAGAAAAGAGTTTTGCTCTTTCCGTGTCTTGCAAAGAGCTTCGAGCCGCAACGGGGACAGGGCGCGGAAAGCTCGGTTACCTTTTGCTTGGTGAAGGTACAGGTCGGATAATTCGCACAGGCGAAGAACGTGCCGAAGCGGCCGTTTCTTACCACCATCTCGCCGCCGCAAAGCTCGCACTTGAAGCCCGCGAGCTCGGGCTTGACCTCTTCCTTCTCGACGATCGCGCCGTTTTTATCCACCGCCTTGGTATTGCGGCAGGTGGGATAATTCGGGCAAGCAAGGAACTTGCCGAAGCGACCATTCTTATATACCATCATTGCACCGCATTTCTCGCAGGGGATATCGCTTTCCTCCACGGGAAGGCGCACCTCCACCTTGGCATCGGAGGCCGACGCCTTTTCGATCTCTGCGGAAAACTTTCCCCAGAAGCCCGAAAGAATGCTGAAAATGGTGTTTTCTTTATTCTCAATAGAGTCAAGCTTGTTCTCCATATCGGCGGTGAACTCATAGTCGATGATCTCAGGGAAATGATCGTGCATGAAGCCCGTAGTGATCTCTCCGAGAGGCGTTGCCACCAAAACCTTACCGTCACGCTTCACGTAGCCGCGCGAGATAATGATCTGAATGATCTGCGCATAGGTGGAGGGGCGGCCGATGCCGTTTTCCTTGAAGAATTTTACGAGGGATGCCTCCGTATATCTTGCGGGCGGCTCGGTGAAGTGCTGCTCGCTCTTCAGCGCCTTGCAAACGAGCGTTTGCCCCTCGCGGATCTGCGGCAGATGCGCGAAGTTGACCTCCGCATCCTGTGAAAGATCCTCCTCGGTATTATCGTATACCGCCATATAGCCGCGGAACTTGATCATATATCCGCTCGCTTTAAAGACGTAGCCCGCGTTTTCAAAATCCACGGAAACCGTATCCAATACGGCGGCGGCCATTTGGCTGGCGATAAAGCGCTCCCAGATCAGCTTATACAGGCGATACTGATCCGAGGAGAGAATTTTTCTGACGAGCTTCGGCTGGATCAGCACGTTCGAGGGACGGATCGCCTCGTGCGCGTCCTGCGCACCCTGCTCGGTCTTATACGCTCTCTGCGTTGCGGGCAGACAGCTCTCGCCGTAATTTTCGCGAATGAAGGCGGCAGCGGATTCCTGCGCGGACTGGGAAATTCTCTGCGAGTCGGTACGCATATAGGTGATAAGACCCTGCGTGCCGCCAAATTCCGCACCGAGGTTCAAACCGTCGTAAAGCTCCTGCGCGACCTTCATGATCTTCTGCGTTTGGAAGCCGAGCTTTCTCGATGCCTCCTGCTGCAGCGTTGCCGTCGTGAAGGGAGGCGCCGGCTGCTTTAATTTCTCCGCGTGGCGCACGGAAACGGCCTTAAAGCTGCCCGCACGCACCTGCGCCTCGATTTCGGACGCCGTTTTTTCATCTCCGATACGGATCCTGCCGTCCTTATTTCCAAAGAGCTTAACCGCAAGCTCTTCTCCGTCCTCGGTGACGAGCGTTGCATCCACCGTCCAATATTCCTGCGGAACGAATGCGCGGATCTCCGCTTCTCTCTCGGTGATGATGCGAACCGCGGCAGACTGCACGCGACCGCCCGAAAGACCGCTCTTAATATTCTTCCAGAGAATGGGGCTCAGGCTGAAGCCGATCAGTCTATCCAAAATTCTGCGCGCCTCTTGAGAATTGACGAGATCCTCGTTAATTGCGCGCGGATGACGGATGGCATCCTTTACCGCCTGTTTCGTTACCTCGTTGAAGGTGACGCGGCAAGCCTTATCCGAAGGAATTCCGAGCTGACCCGCAATGTGCCACGAAATGGCCTCGCCCTCGCGGTCAGGGTCCGTTGCGAGGAAGATCTTTCCCGCATTCTTCGCTTCCTTCTTAAGCTCCTTGATCACGTCGCCCTTGCCGCGGATATTGATATAGTGCGGCTCAAAGCCGTTTTCTACGTCAATACCGAGACTGCTCTTGGGCAGATCGCGGATATGCCCCTTCGAGGCAATGACCTTATAACCCGAGCCGAGATAGCTCTTGATCGTATTCGCTTTTGCGGGAGACTCTACAATGACTAAATTGGACATACCGTTGGCGGCCGATAAATCGGCCTTTTCCTTTCTTGGGAATATATTTTGATCAGGCTCTTTCCACACGCTCGCCGGGGAGCATAGTAACAAGGCCTTTTATTTCAAGCTTTAATAAGTATTTCATTACCGTGCGCAAGGGAACGCTCTCATCGCAAAGCGATTCCATGGCACAGCTCCCCTCCGCGGGGATCCTTTCATACACGGCGCGCGCATCCTCGCCCAAGGCGGAAAGGATCTCTTCCGTATGGTCCTCTCCCTCTGCTTCCTCTATGGGCTCCGATACGGCTTCCGTTTTCGGCGCTTGCCTCTTTTTCGCGAAGAGCGCACCGAACAGTCCCTTTCCCCCTTCCTTCTCCGCGCTGCCCGCAAGAGAAAGCGATTTCAGGACGCCCGCCATTTCCTTCGGCTCGGCGGCCGCCATCGCAAAGGGATTGAGTATACCGAGATAAGACGGCTCAAGATCGCGCATAACGTCATCCGCCGCGGTGAGAAGCCTCGCGCCCTCACGCAAAAGAAGATGCGCGGCGGCCGAGCCCGGGCTGTCTACGTTTCCGGGGAGCGCATAGACGGGACGGTTCTGCGCCATCGCGTGCCTTGCCGTGATCATCGCGCCGCTCTGCTCCTTCCCCTCAATAACGAGCGTGGCGGCAGACAGGCCGCTGATCAGACGGTTCCGCTTCGGAAAATTAAATCTGTCCGGCGGCGTGCCGGGCGCGTACTCCGTGAAAATGCATCCTTGCTTCACGGTCTCTCTTGCCAAGGTAAGATGCTCCTCGGGATAGCAGATGTCGATACCCGATCCGAGGAACGCGATCACGCGACCGCCCTCGGAGAGCGCACCCGCCATTGCCATGGCATCCACGCCGCGCGCCATTCCCGAAACAACGGTGGCACCGCCGCGCGCAAGATCCGCCGCGACCGTGAAGGCGCTGCGCTGACCGTAAGCCGACATTTTCCGACTGCCGACGATGGCGATCGGACAAAGCGCTTTAAAATCGGGCAGCTGCCCGCGATAGTAAAGAAGCACGGGCGAGGAAACGATCTGTCGCAGGGCTTCGGGGAATTCCTTATCGTGATAGGTTAATATCCCAACCTTGTGACGCGTACAAAAATCATAGACCGTTCTCGCGCCCTCAAGGTCGCGGCGTATAAGGTAAGTATAGTCCTTTACGCGGCTTCCGATACAGGCGGCGATCTCTCCGTCCGTAGCATCGTAAATTTTACGCGGTGTATCAAACTCCGCTATGAGCTTATCAAAGGTGGTGTATCCGGGCGTGCAGGACAGTGACAGCCATATCCAATATAAAAGGTCTTCCATACACACCTCCACGCATTTACTGTGCTTTACTCTGCTCCCACATCAGAATGCCTGCGGCAACCGATGCGTTCAGCGACTCGGTCCTCTCGGAGATCGGGATATAAAGCCCTGCATCGCAGGCAAGGCTGACCTCCTCGGAAACACCGTGCCCCTCGTTTCCGATGATAACGACGGAGTCTTTTTTCAGCGGCACCGTTCCGAGCGGACGCGCCCTCTCGGAAAGCTCAGCCGAGTAGACCGCGCGCCCAAGCGCACGCGCCGCACGGATAAAGGAAATGAAATCGCCCACAACCGTGACTTTGATTTTAAAGAGACTTCCCATGGCACTGCGAACGGTTTTGGGATTATAGATATCCACACAGTCCGCGCTGAGTACCAGATGCTCGATACCGAACGCGACGGCACTGCGAATCACAGAGCCGAGATTGCCCGGATCGCGGATCGAAAAAAGCGCAAGCACCCTTTCGTTCGCGTCAAGAAAAAAGTCTTCCTTATATATTATATCCTTATTTTTAAAAAAGTCAAGATATTTTATTATAGTTATTATGCCTTGAGGGGCAATTTCCGAAGAAATTTTACAAAAACACTCCTCACTCACGATATAAAGGCGCGTTTTGTCATAAATATTTTCAGAAAAAAGAGAAAGAAGCTCGCCCTCAAGCTGCGCTCTTCTTTTTTCGGATATGAAAATATGCGATACCGGCAGGTGGGACCTCGCCGCCTCTCTTGCAAGCTTTTCGCCATCGGCAAGAAAGCATTTGTTTTCTTCTCTGCCCTTTTTCGTCTGCAGAGAGGCCGCCCATTTGATCGCGGGATTTTGGCGACTTGTTATAATTTCGCTTTGAATTATCACGAAAGAATTTCTCCTTGCTTTATGCTTTCAAATCGGAACAAAAATGCGCTTTTGCAAACAATAATTGTCAAAACGCACGTTTTTCCTTCCGTCAAACAAGAAAATTCCCGATCGCAGATATGGCGATCGGGAATTAAAATCTTCTTACAGAGCAGCCTTAGCCTTCTCGCAAAGGGTTGCAAATGCAGCCTTATCAGCTACTGCAATCTCAGCGAGCATCTTACGGTTGAGGTCGATACCTGCAACCTTAAGACCGTGCATAAGGGTGGAGTAGTTCATGCCGTTAACCTTCGCCTGAGCGGAGATACGAGCGATCCAAAGAGAACGGAAATCTCTCTTCTTCAGCTTACGGCCTGCGAATGCATAGTTACCGCTCTTAAGAACGGCCTGCTTTGCCATCTTGAAATGCTTGGATTTTGCGCCCCAGTAGCCCTTTGCTGCCTTCAGCACATTCTTTCTTCTCTTGCGCGTCATCAATGCGCCTTTAACTCTTGCCATTTTCTATTTCCTCCAAATTTCTCGTTGTGCCGATTACTTCTGAATCAGGCTTCTGTAGATAGGAGCGAAGCTCTCGCTGAGGATCGCGCCCTTACGCAGACCTCTCTTGCGCTTGGAGGTCTTAATACCCAGATTGTGACGGTGGTTGTTGTGCGACATCTTTATCTTTCCGCCGCCGGTAAGAGAAAATCTCTTGGCAGATGCTTTATGCGTCTTAATCTTTCCCATGTTTTTACTCCTTTTCTTCGGGGATGCTCCCCATTATTTATCATAGCGATCCTTATCGGATCTTTATAATAACAAAATTATTTCTTCTCGGGCTTCAGCGGTGAGATGATCACGTGCATAAAGCGACCCTCGAGCATCGGCTTCTTCTCCGCACTGCCGCACTCGGCAAGCGCATCGCAGAACTTCTCGATTACCTCGCGGCCAAGCTCCATGTGCGACATTTCTCTGCCCTTGAAGCGAACCACAGCCTTTACCTTATTGCCCTCTGCGAGAAAACGCTTTGCGTGGTTGATACGCGTTTCGAAGTCATGCTGCTCGATACGGCAGGAGAGCTGAATCTCCTTTACCTTCACGATCACCTGCTTTTTCTTCGCTTCCTTTTCTCTCTTATCGCGCTCGAAGCAGAACTTTCCGTAATCAATTGCGCGACATACGGGGGGCGTGGCATTGGGCACGATCAGTACTAAATCAACCCCATGATTATAAGCGTAATTCCTTGCATCATCGATCTTCATGATCCCGACCTGCTCGTTTTCCGCCCCGATCACGCGAACCTCTGCCGCCTTGATCTCCTCATTGATGGGCAAATCCTTCGTATTGTTGGTGCTAATGGCTTTGTACCTCCATGAAAAATAAAAAAAGTGCGTGCAGAAACCGCACACACAGCATTTCCCATCCGACGGACAAGAAAGTAAACTATGAACCATACGCACCCTTGTGGTATGGCGAGACGGAGTCTGCTTGTTTTCGAAGCCTACGCTTCTTACGGCAAGTATTATATCACATCCATCGCAGTTTGTCAACCCCTTTCGGAAAGTTTTTTTCGTTTTTTGCTTTTTTTGCATTTTTCTCCGCTTTTGACAAATTCGGAGCAAAAAAATTGTGAAACATTCCGTCTTTACAAAAGGTTGCTTCGGGTGTATAATAACAAGGCGCGATTCGATTCGCGCGGCGGATATCTCAATCTCATGGGATGCACCTCCCCGCGCTCTGCTTCAATCGCCGATGAAAACGCACACGACCGTTTCCCTTCCGAGGGGCTCGGCTGTGGCGTCTTTATTTTATTTATTTATTAATTTATTTTAAAATATTCGAAAAACGGTAGATTTTCCGTTTCATTTGTGTTATACTTATATATTGAAATTATATAATGGAAGAAATTTGCCGTTCGGCAATGACTCTTCCCACATTTTCAGCGAAAAAAGGACAAGAACATGAACAACGAAGAAAAGAACACAGAAGCAATTGAAATATTTTCGGAGGTAACCCTTCCTCTGATTCCCCTGCGCGGCATCGTTGGCTTCCCCGGCGTGCAGCTGAACGTGGAGCTTGCAAGAGGCTTATCTCTTAAGGCCTTCACAGAGGCGGCAACCTCTGCCGAAGCCCGCATTCTGCTCGTGGCACAAAAGGATCTTACCGTGGAGGAGCCGACTCCCGCAGATCTCTTCGGCGTCGGCATTCTGGCAACCATCAAGCACGTCGTAAAAAACCAGCAGGGCAACCTTTCCGTCGTTTTCGAGGGAATGGCGCGCGCGAAGATCCGCGAGATCTTCATGGGCGACGGCTTTATGACGGCAACGGCGGTCACCAAGACGGACAGCCCGAGCTTCCAGAAATCCCCGACGATGGACGCGCTGATGCGCGAGGTGAAGAATCATCTGCTCACGATCCGCGATATCCATCCGACCTTCAACGAGGAAATGCGCATTGCGGCCGAGGCGATCACCGCCCCCGGATACCTTGCCGACTTCGTTGCCTCCTCGGCTCTGATCGACTATAAGAATAAGCAGGAGGTTCTCGAGGCAATGACCGCCAAGAACCGCCTCGAAAAGCTGCTCGTTTCACTCGGTGAAGAGGCTATGCTCCTTCATTGCGAGCACGAGATCCAAATGCAGGTGCGCGAAAAGATCGACAAAAATCAAAAGGATTATTTTCTTCGCGAGCAGATCAAGGCGATCCAATCCGAGCTGGGCGAGGAGGATGACGACGAGATCCGCGAATATGACGAGCGCATTCAGGCAGCCAATCTGCCCAAGGAGGTCGAGGAAAAGCTTTACAAGGAGCTTGGAAAGCTTGCCAAGACACCCTTTGGCGCGGCAGAGGGCACGGTGCTTCGAACCTATCTCGACACCTGCCTCGACTTCCCCTTCGGCAAGCATACCAAGGAAAGCCCGACCGTGGAAAGCGCGAGAAAAATTCTCGATGCCGAGCACGACGGACTTAAAAAGGTGAAGGAGCGAATTCTCGAATTCGTCGCCGTCAAGCAATTTTCTCCCAACGTGAAAAACCAGATCCTCTGCCTCGTTGGCCCGCCCGGTGTCGGCAAGACCTCGGTTGCGGCATCGGTGGCAAACGCGCTGGGGCGTAAATACGCGCGCGTATCGCTCGGCGGTATGCACGATGAAGCGGAAATCCGCGGACACAGAAAGACCTACGTCGGCGCAATGCCCGGCAGAATCGTCACCGCACTGATTGGTGCAAAGGTAGAAAATCCCGTGATCGTGCTGGACGAGATCGATAAGATGGCCAAGGATTTCCGCGGCGATCCCACCTCTGCTCTTCTTGAGGTGCTCGATCCCGAGCAGAACAAGTTCTTCCGCGACAATTTCATGGAAATTCCGATTGATCTCTCCGACTGCTTCTTCATCGCAACCGCAAACAGCTACGACGGCATCCCTCTCCCCCTGCTTGACCGCATGGAGGTCATCGAGCTTTCTACTTACACGGATACCGAGAAGATGTCCATTGCGAAAAATCACCTGATTCCCAAGCAGCTGGGGCGCAACGGCATGACGAAAAAGAGATTCCGCATCACGGACGGCGGTCTTGCCGCTCTTATCCGCGGCTACACGCGTGAGGCGGGTGTGCGAAATCTTGAGCGTGAGCTTGCTTCCCTCATCCGCAAGGCGGCAAAAAGGATCGCCGAGGGCGAGGCAAAGAGCGTCACCGTCACCGAGAAGAACCTCGTCGGATTTCTCGGCAAGGTGAAGGTTCTCCCCGAGCTTCCGGAGGAGCAAAATCCCATCGGAATCGTCAACGGTCTTGCTTACACGCAGAGCGGCGGCGATCTTCTTAAGGTAGAGGTCGCGACGATGGAGGGTACGGGCAAGATCGAGCTGACCGGCTCGCTCGGCGAGGTCATGAAGGAATCCGCGAAGATCGCACATTCCTACGTTCGTACCATTGCCAAGAGCTTCGGCATCGACGAGGAATTTTATAAAAATAAGGATCTGCACATCCACTTCCCCGAGGGCGCCGTTCCCAAGGACGGTCCTTCCGCGGGCGTGACGATGATGAGCGCGATCGTTTCCGCACTGGGCAACATTCCCGTGAAGCGCGACGTTGCCATGACGGGCGAGCTGACGCTGCGCGGCAAGGTTCTTCCCATCGGCGGACTCAAGGAAAAAACGCTGGCGGCTTACCGCTCCGGTATCCGCACCGTGCTGATTCCCTCGCAGAACGAAAAGGATCTTGACGAGGTGGATGCCGAGGCGCGCGCAAATCTCTGTTTTATCCCATGCAGTAACGCATGGGAGGTTCTCTCCCACGTTTTAGACCGATAAGATCGGGGTATACTATATGAAATTTAACGTTAACAACGCATCGCTCCGCCTCTCGGCGGGCAAGGCGGCACAGTTTCCGCGCGAGCCTCGGCCGCAGATCGCGCTCTCGGGGCGCTCCAACGTCGGAAAAAGCTCGCTGATCAACACGCTTCTCGGAAGAAAGTCCCTGGCGAGAGTTTCCTCCGCGCCCGGAAAAACGATCACCGTCAATTTTTACGATATTGATAAAAAGCTCTATCTTGTGGATCTGCCCGGCTACGGCTACGCCAAGCGATCGCAAGAATCCAAGAGATCCTGGAGCACGCTGACCGAGGACTATTTTCTGAAAAACCCCTCGGAGGATGCGCTAAAGCTTGTGCTTCAGCTGATTGATATCCGCACGGGTCCCACCGACGACGATATCATGATGATCAACTTCATGGTGGATCACGACGTTCCCTTCGAGGTTGTGGCAACCAAGACGGACAAATTATCCAAGACACAGCTTCTGGCATCCCTTGAGGTGCTTGAAAAAACCGTATTCGCAGGCACGGGCATCAAGCCGATCCCCTTCTCCGCCGTAACGCGCGAGGGGCGTGACCACTTGATGCGCCTGATCGAAGAAGCAATCGAGGACTGATTTTCAGCCCTCCTTCCCCTACAAAAAGGAGGCGTTCTCTTTTTGGAAACCTATATTTTCGCGGCGGTGGCGGCCTTAATCGCCCTGACCGCACACGAATACTGTCACGGCTACGCCGCCTACAGGCTCGGCGATCCGACAGCAAGGAATATGGGACGGCTCACGCTCAATCCCATCAAGCATATCGACCCGATCGGTGCGCTCTGCATGGTGCTCTTTCATTTCGGATGGGCAAAGCCCGTGCCGATCAATCCGCGCTACTTCAAGAATCCGAAAAAAGGCTTTGCCATCACGGCGCTGATGGGTCCTGTATGCAATCTGGTTCTATCCTTTCTCGGTGTGGGCGTATATCTTCTGACCTACGCGCTTTTAAAGGGTGTGCGCTTTGAAAGCGAGCTTTGGTACACGGTTGCATCCAACGGACTTTTATTTCTTTTCGTTTTCCATTCCGTGAACCTCGGACTCGCCCTTTTCAATCTAATACCGATCCCGCCCCTGGACGGCTCTCGCCTTCTTTCTGCGGTTTTGCCGCCGAAGCAGTATTTTTCTCTGATGCGCTACGAAAGATATATCTACTTCGGACTGCTCGGCTGGCTCTTCATCGGCGATTTTCTTTACGATTTCCTCCTCCGCATCTCCTTTATTGCAGAGAGCACCGCGCTCGTATCGATCCTCAAGATCGTTTCTCTATCCGAGCTTCTCGGCAGCGCGATGCAGCATATATCTGGTGCAATGATATGGATCTGGCAGCTGATCCCCTTCCTTGCATAACGCTTTGAGGTGACTTTATGTTTGAAACGATCAACTATCGGCTCGACCAATTTGAAGGGCCGCTTGATCTGCTCCTTACGCTGATCAAGAAAAACAAAGTGAATATCACGGACATCCCGATCGCCCTCATCTGTGACCAATACGTAGAATACATCGAGAATGCGAAGAAGATGGATCTTGAGGTTGCAAGCGAATTTATCGTGATGGCAAGCGAGCTGATGCTGATCAAGAGCCGCATGCTTCTGCCACACGAGGAAGGAACCGAACACGACCCCAGACGCGAGATTGCGGATGCGCTTCGTCTTTATCAGCAGGCAAAATGGGCCGCCAAGGAGCTTGCGCCCATGTATGAGGAATTCGGCGGCCGCTTTACCAAGGGAACGGACGACGTCCCTCCCGAAAAAGGACTGCCGCTGAACCTACAGACGGATATGCTCATAAAGGCGCTGGACGCCGTGATGCGCCGCATGAAGATCGCCATGGCCGAGAGAAAGCCCACCGACCTCGTGAACCCCTTGATCAAGCACCACGTTGTTTCCGTCGAGGAAAAGATCGAGGAAATCTGCATGATGCTCGCCGACACGGGAGAAGCGTCGCTCTACGACATTCTTTCGGTTTCTCCCGACCGCGCCGATCTCGTGGCGCGCTTTATGGGCGTTCTTGAGCTGATCAAGATCGGGCGCATTCTGATCACGACCACCAAGATCATTGAGGACGTCGTGGAATACGAAAGTCTCGGCATTGATATGCGCTTTATTCTTAATAACGACTACATACCTCCCGCAGAGGGCACGGCAAGTGAATTTGACGCGCCGCCCGCATCCGAGGAGAAAAAAGAAGAGGATAAAAAGGAGCAAGCACGATGAGCGAAGAAATCAAAACGGCGGCGCCGGAGGAAGCCGCGCCCGAAAGAGATATCGTTTACGAAGAGGCAATCGAAGCCATTCTTTTTGCGGCGGGACACCCGATCACCTACACGAATTTGGCAAGAGTTTTGAACCTTACGCCCGGCAAGGTGAAGGATCTCGTGGTGGAATACGCACGCGCCTATAACACCACGGACATGCCTCGCGGCGTCATCCTGCTTGCATACGAGGATTCCTGCCAGCTTTGCACCAAGCAATACTACCTGCATGAGATCCGCGAGGCTCTCGGCATCAAAAAAAGCGGAACGCTTTCGACCTCCTCAATGGAGGCGCTTGCGATCGTGGCTTACAATCAGCCCGTCACGCGTATGTACGTGGACACGCTTCGCCGTGCAGACTCCTCTTACGCCATGAACAACCTGATCGACCGCGGTCTGATCGAATGCAAAGGGCGCATGGACGTGCCCGGCAGACCGATGCTTTACGGAACGACCAACGACTTCCTTCGCTGCTTCGGACTCGGCTCTCTCGCCGATCTTCCCGGCACGAGCGAGGAGCTGATGGCGCTCTTTGCACAGGGCAAGAACGCGCCCGACAAGCCCGAGGAGGAAATTGAGGGTGCAGAGCAGCTTGCATTAGAGCTTGAGGGAGCGGAGGAAACCGCCAATCAGACCGATGCGCAGGAAGCACCCAAGGATCACACGCATACCGAGGACACCTCTGCCGAGGATGATATCATCGACTACGAGTGATACATAAAAAACAAGGGAGATGCTTTCCGCTTGGTGCTTTTTTGTCTTTTTTTGCTTTCTTTATCCTTAACCGCGATTTTTCTTCTCTCCCCTATTGTGATCCGCTACACAAAGGAAACGCAGGGGGAGCTCAGCCTTCATTTCGTTTTTTTCTCGCTTTCGTTTTGCAAATCATCGAATGGAGACGAGAAAAAGCCAAAACGAAAAAAAGCTAAAAAAAAGACAGCGGCAGCTATTGTGCCGCTTTCCATTTTCCGTGCACTGATGCTTGCCCATCCCCATGCAGAGATCTGCCTTTACAGTCTCCCGCTCCCTCCTGTGGCTGCGCCTGACCGCGTGGCTCTTCTAATGGGTTCTTATCACGCGCTGATCTCGGCTTTTTCGCTTCCGATCGGACGATTGACGAGTGCCCCGCTTCTTCATGCAAAAACCAATCCTTGCGCAACGATTGATTGCAGAATAAAATTTCGAACGTTCGCTTTCTTGCATACTTTTCTTATCTTTTTGGCACAATACAGAAAAGAAAAGGAGGCAAAAACGCATGGCAGAAACGAAAATGAGTGATATTATACGCACCTCGCTCGAGGGCGTGAAGGAATTTGCGGAAAAGGACACCTTCATCGGGGACGTGATCGTTACGCCCACCGGTGTCAGCATCATCCCCGTATCCCGTGTGAATATCGGGTTTGCCACAGGCGGCGTGGATTACGCAGGCAAGCGAATCTCGCCCGGCGGCAACTTCGGCGGTGGCGGCGGCACGGGCATCAGTATTACCCCCGTTGCCTTTCTGACGGTGACACCGGATGCAAAGGTGAATCTCATCCCTGTGGAGGAATCCGCGCTTCCCTCCACCGTGGATCGCGTGGCAGACGTGATCGAAAGCACGCCGCGCATCATTCAAAAAATCAAGGAAGCGCTCTTTTGACAAAATTTAGAACGCACACTTCGGAATATCCTTCCTTTGCCGTGGAAAACTAACGGCGAGGCGAGACGCTTCCGTTTCGCTTTTAGATTATAAAAGGATATTTCTCGCATGCAGGACCAAGGAAAATTTCGGCTGATCGCCACCCTTATCTTAACGGCGATCCTCTTTTCGATTTTCACGCTTTTCGTTTTTTCGGATGCATCCCCCGCCGTCAGTGCGCGCGGTGCGGCGCTCTACTCCCCCGATACAGACACCTTCCTTTATGAAAAAAACGCCGATGCGCGCCTTCCGATGGCCAGCACGACAAAGATCATGACGGCCCTGGTGGCGGCAGAGATCGGCGATCTTTCAAAAAAGATCAAAATCCCCGCCGAGGCGACGGGCATTGAGGGCTCTTCGCTCTATCTGCGCGAGGGCGAGGTGCTGACGTTGGAGGAGCTTCTCTACGGACTGATGCTCCGCTCTGCGAACGATGCGGCAACATCCATTGCACTCTCGCTTTGCGGCTCCGTTTCCGCCTTTGCCGATAAAATGAACGAAAAAGCAATCGCGCTCGGGCTTTCCGACACACATTTTGACAATCCGCACGGCCTTGACAGCGAAGGGCATTTCACGACCGCAAGAGATCTTGCGAGGCTGGGCGCGGCGGCGCTCCAAAACGAAACCGTGCGCCGCATTGCCTCTACTTACAAGATCACGGTAGGCAAGGGAGAGTCGGCACGCTTGATCGTCAATCACAACAAGCTCCTCCGCTCCTACGAGGGGGCAATCGGCTTAAAGACCGGATTTACGAAAAAATGCGGACGCTGTCTTGTCGGGGCGGCGGAAAAAGAGGGTGTTACGCTTGTGAGCGCGACGCTTTCCGCACCCGACGACTGGACGGACCATAAAAAAATGCTGGACTACGGCTTCTCTCTGCTGACCTGCTATGCAAAGCTTGCCGCAGAAGATTTCGAGCAACAGATCGCGGTTCTCGGCGGCAAAAAAAGCACCGTTACCGTGAAAAACGGCGAGGGCATTTCTCTCGTTGACCGCGCAGGACTTTCCGCCGTTACGGAAAGGATCTGCTTAAATCCCACCGCAACCGCGCCGATCAAGGCAGGGGAGGTGCTCGGACAGATCCTTTATTTGAGAGACGGAAAGCTTCTCGGCTCCGTTTCGCTTCGCGCGACAGAGGATATTCCCGCCTTACAAAAGAAAAAACGCGGCTTTTTGCCGTTTTGATACAAAAGCTTTGACTTATTTTCAAGGAGACGATATGAAAAAGATTCGCTTACAGAAATTTTTGGCGGATGCGGGACTGATGTCCCGCCGCGCCGCCGAAGCAGAGATCGCGGCAGGGCGCGTTTCGGTGAACGGCCATCCCGCCGAGATCGGCATGCAGGTCGATCCCGCAGAGGATCTCGTTACATACAGAGGAAAAAAGGTCGTTTTTACTAAAAAAGAGCACGTTTATATTATGATGAACAAGCCGCGCGGCTATCTCTGCTCAACGGAGGATGACCGAGGCAGAAAATGCGTGACCGATCTTTTGGACGGCGTCAGCGCGCGCGTATATCCCGTGGGCAGGCTTGACCTCATTTCCGAGGGGCTTTTGCTTCTTACTGATGACGGCGAGCTGAAAAACCGCCTCACGCACCCCTCCTATTCCCTTCCTAAAATCTACCGCGTGAAGGTTGCGGGCGAGGTGAGCGAAAGCCAGCTCGTGACGCTTGGCTCTCCGCTTGTGATCGACGGCTACAAGATCCGCCCCGTGGAGGTTTCCATGGGAGAGAGCGACGAGAGCGGCACGGTGCTGAAAATGACCTTGAAGGAGGGCAGAAACCGCCAGATCCGAAAGATGTGCGAGCAGGCGAGACTGACCGTGAAGCGCCTTTCGCGCGTATCCATCGGCAATTTAAAGCTGGACGGACTTCCCGTCGGCAAATGGCGCTATCTCGACGAGCACGAGGTGGAATATTTATATAAAGCAACGAAGGAAAGAAAAAATGTTTAAGATATTCCCTATTCAAGACGAGGAAACGAAGAATACATACGCCGCGGCTTGCGGCGCGGTGGCGCGTGCAGATGCTTTTGCTTACGGCATGGCGGATGCCGAGAGTCTTGCGATCATGGGCTTTTCGCAGTTTGATCTCGACGGCGAGGGGGCCACGCTTTACGATCTGAAGGAAAAAATCGGGCAGAGCGATTTCGAGGCGATCTTCATTCTCGGACGCGCCACGCTCGAATTCGTGGAGCGGTGCGGCGCAGAGGAATGCTTTGCTTACCTGAACGCGGCAGACGAGACTCTGCTTCGCGCCATCGGGCTTCGCACCGAGTGCGAGGGTGGCCTTTCGGGGCGCATCGCGGGTATGTTTGACGGGCACTGCGAGGGGCATAAGGAGGGATAAGAAATGGTTCTTACATACAACAAGGAATTGACCGTGCGCTACGAGGCGGACGTTCTCGTTGCGGGCGGCGGCCCTGCGGGTGTTGCCGCAGCGGTCATGGCGGCAGAGGCAGGCGCTAAAGTGCTGATCATCGAGCAGAGCGGCTCGTTCGGCGGTGTCGGCACGCTCGGCATGGTACCCGAGATCATGAATTTTGACGACGGCGAGCATTTCCTTGCGGGCGGATTCGGCAAGCGCCTTCACGATGTGCTCTTTCCTCCCTGCAAATACGAGAGAGAATGGATGATCGCAAGCCCCGAGGACACCAAGCGCCTTTACGACAAAATGATCGCGGAGGCAGGGGTTGAATACCTTTTCTTCAACAAGCTGACCGACGCCGTGGTCGAGGACGGGCGCATCACGCACGCGATCGTTTCCGCGCCCGAGGGCATTTACGCCATCAAGGCAAAATATTTTATTGATACCACGGGCAACGGCGCACTCGCGGCGCACTCGGGCTGTGGCTTTGATTTCGGCGACGAAAACGGCGTTACGATGCCTGCTACGCTTTGCTCGCTTTGGGGCAACGTGGATTTTGACACGCTCGACGTTGAGCAGCAGCGCGAGGGTGTGGAACGAGCGTACCGCGAGGGGGTTCTCACGCAGTACGATACCATTCTGCCCGGCATGAAGCCGATCTTCCCCGAATGCAAGGTGGCAGGAGGCAATATCGGGCACGCCTTTGCCGTGAACGATACCGAAAGCCGTTCCCTTTCGGATGCGATGACAGAAAGCCGAAAAATTCTCGCGGAATATATCACCTATTACAGAGAATACGTGAAGGGCTGTGAGATGGCAACGCTTCTTCGCTCTGCGGATATTCTCGGCGTGCGCGAATCCCGGCGCATCCATACGGACAAGGTGCTGACGAAGGATGCATTCTTTGCCGAAAAGCCCTTCCCCGACGAGATCGGTCGGTATTCCTATCCCATTGATATTCACCCGATGACACCGAGCGAAAAGGGCATGGCGGACTTCGAAAAGAGCATTCTTTTAAAGCATGAAAAGGGACAGTCCTACAGTATTCCCTACGGTGCTTTGGTGGCAAGGGATCTTGACAATCTCTTCGTCGCGGGCAGACATATCGGCGCTGACCGCGCGATGCAGGCCTCCGTTCGCGTGATCCCCGGCGCATTTATCACAGGCCAGGCGGCAGGCATTGCCGCGGCGCTTTGCGCGAAAGAGGGGTGCGATACGCATAGTCTTGACGTAAAGCTTTTGCAAACGGCGCTGAAGGATGCGGGCGCGTATCTTACAATATAAATATAAGGAAGATTATAAAAAAAAGGAACAGTCACATGAACGAGAAAAATTACACCGCACCGAAATCAGATATTATCTATTTTCTTGAAACCGATCTAATCTCCGTTTCCGGCGTTGGCGGCAAAGATCCCGACCTCGGCGAATGGGACGTGGAGATGTGAAAAAGGTGAAGTTTGCCCAAGGGCAAGTGAAGTTACGAAAGATGCCACGCGCCTTTCATAGTGAAGTTTTGCCTTCGCAAAGTGAAGTTTGCCGCACGGCGGCAAGTGTGAGTTGAAAGGAAATTATCAATGAAAAAGAAAATTTTAATCATGAGCCTGATTTTGGCGGCGGTTGTTTCGGTGTTTGCCATCGGGGCGATAGCGGCAGAGGATGAGCCCACGCTGAAGATCGAGGCGGCGAACCTTGAATTTGCGGACAGCGTATACGTTCTCTACGCCGTTTCGCATGAGGGTATTGACGCCGAGGATGTGAAGATGCTCTTCTTCACCGAGTCGCAGACGGAATATATCCCCAAAAATGCGGCATATTACGCAAATTATACAGCTGACGGCGTGACCGTTTTGGATAAGGAAAACTGCCTGGTCTTTAAGAACACCGCACTTCGCACAAAGAACATGGCGGATGATATTTATGCCGTGGCCTACGCGAACGTGGACGGCGAGGAATTTTATAGCGCTCCCGTCAAGTACAGCATTTTGCAGTACGCTTACAATAAGCTTGGAAAGACAGGAACGGCATCCGAGAGCGAAACGCTGAAGGATATGCTGATTGATATGCTCGCCTATGGCGCATCCGCACAGCGCCATTTCGATTATCACACCGATCGCCCTGCTGACGGCGATTTCTATCAAGTGACAGTAGAAGGCGGCGTTCTTGCAGACGGCTTTACCAAGGGACTTTACCTTGCCGGCGAGACCGTTGCCATTTCTGCACCTGCAGAGAAGGACGGCCAAGCCTTTTTGAAATGGATCAATTCCGCAGGCGAAACCGTTGTCAATACCGCCAATGCAGAAATTATCGTGACCGCGCAAAATGAGGTTTATACCGCTACATACGGCGAAGCGATTCGGTACTCCGAAGGACTTAGATTCACCTCCAACGGCGACGGAACTTGCTATGTTTCCGGTATCGGCACCTGTACGGATACGGATATTGTAATCCCTCCCGTTTCCCCCCAAGGGGATACTGTTACATCCATCGACAATTATGCGTTCAGAGATTGCACAAGCCTTACGAGCGTGACAATTCCCGCTTCCGTTACCTCCATCGGCGAGTGGGCGTTCGAAGAGTGCACAAGCCTTGCGAGCGTATTCTACGGCGGTACGGCAGAGGATTGGGATGTGATTGTAATCGGGGGCTCTAACGATCCTCTTTTGAATGCTACTCTGTATTTCTATAGCGAAACCGCCCCCAATGTAAGCGGAAACTTCTGGCACTACGTAGACGGTGAGATCGTGATTTGGCCGGAATACATAGCTCCAACCTATAGCGAGGGCTTAGAATTTATTTCCAACGGTGACGGTACTTGCTATGTAAGCGGCATCGGAATTTGCACGGATACGGATATTGTGATCCCAGAAAAATCGCCCACCGGTAACATAGTAATCGCTATCAGCTCTAATGCGTTTCGGAGTTGCTCAAGTCTTACAAGTGTAACGATTCCCAATTCCATTATCTCCATCGGCCGTTATGCGTTCGCATATTGCTCAAGCATTACGAGCATCACAATCCCTGATTCCGTTACCTCTATCAGCGATCAGGCGTTCTATAATTGCAGAAGCCTTACAAGTATTATTGTTGATGAAGCTAACACTGCATACAAATCCATTGACGGTAATCTTTACAGTGGAGACGGCAAGGTTTTGGTTCAATATGCAATCAATAAAGCAGATTCAAGCTTTATAATTCCGGCTTCCGTTAGCACTATCAGCCAATATGCATTCTCTTATTGCACAAATCTTATAAGTGTCTCGATCCCCGATTCCGTTACCTCCATTGGCAATGAGGCGTTTTGGAGGTGTTCCGGCCTTACGAGCATCACAATTCCCGATTCTGTTACATCCATCGGCGGTTATGCGTTCTACGGTTGTTACAAGATTACGAGCGTGAACCTCCCCGACTCTATTACCTCCATCAGCAGTCATGTGTTCTATGATTGCAAAAACCTTACCAGTATCACAATCCCTGACTCTGTTACATCCATCGGCAGTTATGCGTTCTATGGTTGCGAAAGCCTTACAAGCGTAACAATTCCCAATTCCGTTACCTCCATCGGCAGTTATGCGTTCTCTTCTTGCGACAGCCTTACGAGCGTGACAATTCCCGCTTCCGTTACCTCCATCGGCAAGTATGCGTTCTACGGTTGCACAAGCCTTACGAGCGTGAAATTTGAAAATCCCGCGGGATGGTACTTATCCACGGATGCAAACGCCACTAGCGAAATGGCAATTACGGAAAGAAATCTCCAAAGCGATTCCAAAGCAGCAGAGTGCTTGACAGACACCTATAGTAAATACTACTGGAAACGCGGATAAAAAGGGTAGCTCAAGCCAAAACTTGAGCTACCCTCTTACTATTCTTTGTTATTACTCAAACGCGGATAAAAATTCGAGAACCTTTGAAAGCGGGACAGCACAGCCCTTGCTGAAAACTTCGCCTTCCTCTGCGGGAAGCCCTGCATAGTTTACGCCGATCAGCGCAAGATCGCCATTTAAAAGCGGGCCACCGCTCGAGCCATTGGAAATGGCGGCGGTGTGATACACGATCTTAAAGGCGACGTTGCTTTCCTCTTTAGAGCTATCAGGGAGAGAAGCGAGACGATAGCCAAGCACCTCGCCGAAGGTGATGGCGTGGCTCTGGTTTTTCGGAGAACCGAGGGAGATGACCCCTTCTCCGATCATAGCGTTTTCCTTCGCAAATGGGATGACCGAAAGCGTGCTTCCCGTATACGGGAAGGAGAGGATGGCAAGATCATAATCTGCGGAAATCGCGGGATTGGAATAAAGATTTTTTCGGTGGATCACCGCCTCGTATTCCTCCCCCTGAAAATCCGTGATACGGATGGTTTGCCTATGGGAGGGAGCATAAGCCACGTGACAATTCGTTAGAGCATAGGCGCGGCCCCCCTCGATCTTATAGATGAAGCCGGAGCCCTGCGCTTCCCATTCGCGGCCATTCGGCAAGGGGTAGGTGTTCGACACCGTGACAAGCGAGCCCATCACGTTTTGCGTGATGGCATTTGTGAGCATGGCTCCATCCAAAACAAAACCTGCATACAATACCGTTTCTGCAAGAACGGGAGAAGAAAAATCATACTCGGTTTCGCACGCTTCATCCGTATACCAGCCGTTAAAGAGCTTCCCCTCAATACGCGGCGTTTTCGGTGGAGAGACCACTTCGCCAAGCGGAACAGAGACGCTTTGTGCCTCACCCTCGCAAACGAAGGTGACGTTGACCTTTATACCCGCCTCCTCCGTAAAATCTGAAAAGGCACAACCGCAAAGAGAAAATAAAACGCAAAAACACAGAAGGAGGGGCAGAAAGATTCTTTTCATATAATAACCTCCAAGTTACATTCTTTTCAAAAAGAGCAAAGAATGTGAATTCTTTCAAAAAATGCGGATTCGCCTACAGCAAAACGCATTACATATCGTCCGGCAATTTGCGACCGAGGACGTCTCTGTACTTATGATAGAATTCCTCGTATTTGCCTTCGTCCAAGGCATCGCGGATCTTCTGCATCAGCTCGTTATAGAAATAGAGGTTATGCAGAACCGCAAGGCGCATGCCGAGCATTTCCTTTGCCTTGAAGAGGTGGCGGATATAGGAGCGCGAATAATGACGGCAGGCGGGGCATCCGCAGCTTTCCGAGATCGGGCGCGGATCCTTCATAAAGCGCTCGTTCTGAATGGTGATCTTGCCCTCCCAGGTGAATACGTTACCGTGACGGGCGTTACGGCTGGGCATCACGCAATCGAAGAAATCCACGCCGCGATATACGGCCTCCACGATGTTTTGCGGTGTGCCGACTCCCATCAGATAGCGAGGCTTATCGGTCGGCATATAGGGCTCAACCGTTTCGATGATATGATACATCGTTTCCGCATCCTCGCCGACGGCAAGACCGCCGATCGCGTAGCCATCGCAAGGAAC
This sequence comes from Eubacteriales bacterium, assembly GCA_045630385.1. Classification (GTDB taxonomy): domain Bacteria; phylum Bacillota; class Clostridia; order Oscillospirales; family CAG-272; genus UBA1740. The sequence continues at coordinate 46,652 of JAZQTA010000052.1, forward strand.
CTTGGCGGTTTCGATCATGTTTTCAATACGAAGATCCTCATACGTTCCCCCCTGGTTGATACCGAAAAGCATCTGATCGGGGTTCACCGTATCGGGAAGCGAATTCAGACGGTCCATTTCCGCGCGGCAACGCTTGAGCCAACGGATCGTGCGCTCCTGCGAGGCCTTGACGTACTTATAGGGGGCGGGATTTTCCACGCACTCGTCAAACGCCATGGCAATGGTCGAGCCGAGGTTGGACTGGATCTGCATGGATTCCTCGGGGCCCATAAAGATACGCTTTCCGTCCACGTGCGAATTGAAGGAAACACCCTCCTCCGTTATTTTACGCAGAGATGCCAAGGAAAAGACCTGGAATCCGCCCGAATCCGTGAGAACGGGGCGATCCCAATTAAAAAACTTATGCAGTCCGCCCATTTCGCGGATCAAACGGTCTCCCGGACGGATATGAAGGTGATAGGTATTTGAAAGCTCAACCTGACAGTTCACTTCCTTCAGATCCATGGTGGAGATACCGCCCTTGATGGCGGCCGACGTTCCAACGTTCATGAATACCGGGGTTTCGATCGTTCCGTGCACGGTTTCAAAACGGGCACGGCGTGCCTTCCCTTCGGTTTTCAATAGAGTAAATTTTCCCATATATGCTCCAAAAATTACTTTATTCTGTCAAAATGCCGATCCAACTCGCGCTTGGAAAGGCGATATGCAATGGGGCGGCCGTGCGGACATACGGTGATATCCGGAAGTGCGAGCACGCGCTCCACGATAAACTCAGCAATCTCGCGCCCGTATTTCCTGCCGCCCTTGATCGCCGCCTTGCAAGCGACCTGATAGAGCGCTCTTTCGCGGCGCAACGCCTCGGTGAGGCTCGGATTTCCTCTTCCTTTTGCAAGCTCGTCCGCCATCTTGGCAAACAGCCCCTCGGCATCGGACGCGCCGATGGCATCGGGGATCGCGGAGATCTCCACGCCTCTGCCAACCACGGAAAATTCAAAGCCGACGGAAAGAAAATCCTCTTTGTATTCCTCTACGGCTGAAAGGCTCTCTGCATCCAGCGAAAGAGAAAGCGGCAAAAGAAGCGACTGCGAGGCAACGCGGCCATCCTTTTCGCGCGAGGCCTTCAGATCCTCGAAAATGATGCGCTCGTGCGCGGCGTGCTTATCTATGATCAGAAGGTCGTTTTCGATCTCGACCATCAAATAGCAATCAAAGGCTTCGCCGACGAATTTATACTTCTTTTGCTCCGCCTCCGCAATCGGCGTAAGAATAGGCTCGGATACCGGCGCGGACATCACGGGAGGGATAAAGGGCGCACCGCCCTCCTCCTTCGCCATTTCCGAGGTGAAGGACGCGACCTGCCGTGCCGGCTCGGCACTCTTATACTTTTCAAGAATATCGATCGATTCCTTGGGGGAAAGCTCCGCGCGATGGCTTTCCTCACGCCGCACGGACACCGCATTCGCTTCGCAGTACGGCGAGGCGGAATAGGCCTTCGGCGCACTCTTATATTCGGTGGAAAACGACGGCGTGCTTACGCGCTCTTTTCCCGCGCCGTAAGAGAAGCTCTCCTTCGGCTCGCTCGGCTTTCTCTCCACAAGCGGCGGCATAACGAGCTGCTCACCGGCGGTTTTCTCTCCCAGCGGCACGAAGGCGGCACTCAAGGGGCGCTCGGGTGCTTTTTTTGCGCCGATCTCAAGCTCGGGGCGCCATGCGGCCTCCTCCAAGGTGCGGCGCACGGCGTGGTACACTGCCTCAAAAACGGTGCGTTCATCGGAAAACTTTACCTCAAGCTTTGCGGGGTGCACGTTGACGTCCACCAATGCGGGATTCATCGTCAAAAAGAGAACGCAGATCGGGAAGCATTCGGGCGCGATATACGAGGTATAAGCCTTTTCCAAGGCGGCCATCACCGTCAGGCTCTTAACGTAGCGACCGTTGATAAATACGTTTTGCAGATTGCGGTTCTTTCTTACGTTATCCGAGCGGCCGACAAAGCCCGTGACCTCCACGCCCTCGGCCTTTGCATCCACCGAGAGAAGCTTTTTCGAAAACTCTCTGCCGTGCACGGCGGAGATCGCATTTTTCAGATCCCCGTCCCCCGGCGTTTTAAAGCGCTCCTCACCGTCCACCAAAAGCTGGATGGAGATATCGGGGCGCGAAAGTGCCACGCGCTCAAGAAGCGCGGCAACGTTCATTGCCTCCGTGGCATCCTTTTTTAAAAATTTACGGCGCGCGGGCACGTTAAAGAAAAGATCCTCGACCACGACCGTCGTTCCCGTGGATGCGCCCACCGCGGAAATATCCAATACGGCGCCGCCCTCGGAGGTCAGCATCGTTCCCTCCTCTGCCTCCTCGGTCTTGGTTATAATCGTTACCTTCGACACCGAGGAGATCGCGGCCAGCGCCTCTCCGCGGAAGCCGAGCGTCATGATCGCGGCAAGATCGTCCTTTTCGCGGATCTTGCTCGTGGCGTGGCGCTTCAAGGCGACGGGAAGATCCTCCGCCGTCATGCCGCATCCGTTATCCGTGACGCGGATCATGGCAACGCCGCCGCGCTTGATCTCGGCAACGATGCGCGTTGCGCCCGCATCGATGGCATTTTCGAGAAGCTCCTTCAAGACCGACGAGGGGCGCTCCACCACCTCGCCCGCCGCGATAAGGTTTGCGATCTCGAAGCTGAGTACGTTAATTTTTCCCATATTTTATCCTTTGCTTTCGTTTCAGGAAAGCTGTTTTTTCAGGTTAAAAAGAAGATTCATTGCCTCAATGGGCGTCATCGTATTGAGATCCGCCGCACGGATGGCATCGGCAACCTCGGTATCCTTGCCCTGCGAAAGCGCCGAGAAAAGATCCGGCTCGGCTTCCTTTTTCAAAGCGGGAGCAGGCCTTGCGCCGCCGCCCGATTCGATCTCGGCAAGGATCTCTCTTGCACGCTTGATGACCTCCGTGGGAAGCCCGGCGAGCTTGGCGACCTCGATACCGTAGGAATCATCCGTTCCGCCTCTGACGATCTTACGAAGGAACGTGATGGAATCCGCGCGCTTCTTTGCCGCGATATTGTAATTCACAATACCGTCAAACTGCTCCTCCATGACCGTCAGCTCATGGTAATGCGTGGCAAACAGCGTTTTTGCGCCGATCTTCTTCGAATGCGTGTATTCCACGACGGCACGGGCGATGGCCATACCGTCAAAGGTGCTCGTTCCGCGCCCCACCTCGTCGTATACGATCAGGGAGCGGCGCGTCGCGTTTTTCAGTATGGTGGAAACCTCGGTCATTTCCAGCATGAAGGTGGATTGGCCGGAGGCCAGATCGTCCGACGCGCCGACACGCGTGAACACCTTGTCCACGATACCGACTCTCGCTTCCCTTGCGGGAACGAAGGAGCCGATCTGCGCCATCACGACGATCAGGGCTACCTGGCGCATATAGGTGGATTTACCCGCCATATTCGGGCCGGTGATGATCATCATGCGGTTGGCGGCCGTATCCAGAAGCGTATCGTTGGGAACGAAATAATTGTCCGTCACAAAGCGCTCCACCACGGGGTGGCGGCCGTCCTTGATATAAAGATCGGTGGAAAGATCCACCTCGGGGCAGACGAAGCTGTTTTTATCCGCGACCTCGGCAAGGCTGCGGTATACGTCCACGGCGGCAAGCACGGCGGCCGCACCGCGGATACGCTCATTCTGCTGACAGATCATCTCGCGAAGCTCGGAGAAGATCTCAAACTCCAGCGTGCAAAGCTTTTCCTCCGCGCTGAAGATCGTGCCCTCCATGTCCTTCAGCTCCTGCGTGATATAGCGCTCACAGTTGACGAGCGTTTGCTTTCTTACGTAGCGATCGGGCACGCTGTCCACGAAGGACTTCGATACCTCGATATAATAACCGAACACCTTATTATAGCTGACCTTGAGGGTGCGGATACCGGTTTCCTCCTTTTCCCTCTCCTCAATGGACGCCATGATCTCGGTGGAATCGTTTTTGATATGTCTGTAATAATCGACCTCGGAATGGAAGCCCTCGCGGATCATGCCGCCCTCGCGCACGGTCAGCGGCGGTGTGTCCGCAATGGCGCGCATCAGAAGATCGCAGATATCCGTCAATGGATCCAGCTCGGCCGCAAGCGAGGCAAGCGCCTCGTTTCCCGAGTCCGCAAGCATATTTTTTACCGCGGGCAAGCAGGAGATGCTGACCGCGATGGCACGAAGGTCTCTTGCGTTGGCCGTGCCGTAGACCGCCTTCGCCGTCAGTCTTTCAATATCCAGAACCGTGGAAAGCGCCTCCGCCATATCGGATCGAAGATTATAATCCTTCACGAACGCGGATACGAGCGCCTGGCGGTGCGAGATCACCACGGGATCGAGAAGCGGCTTCAGCACGAAGGAGCGCAGAAGGCGCGCACCCATGGCCGTTTTCGTTTTATCCAGCACCCAAAGAAGAGAGCCCTTCTTTCCCTTTTCGCGCATGGATTCGCAAAGCTCCAGGTTGCGGCGCGTATTGTAATCCAGCTCCAGATACTGACCCTTGGAATACACGCGCAGCTCTCTGACGAACGCGATCTCGGTCTTTTGCGTTTTCTGTATGTAAAGGAGAAGCGCGCCGACCGCCATCACCATTTCGGTGGCATCCAGCTTTTCGCTTTCCTTTGCATAATATCTGTCTACCGCGTTTCTCGCCCTTCCGTAGTCAAAAAGCGCGGTTTCGTTATCGGTGATATAGGTATTGTATTTATCCTTTACGGAGCGCGTAACGGCGCTGCTCTGCCCTGCCTCATCAAAAAGGATCAGCTCGGCAGGCTGATAGACCGAAAGCTCGCTTTCAAGAACGGACGGCGGCATAGAGCTTGGAAGAAAGGTTGCGGACACCTCGCCCGTGGATACGTCCGCCGCCGCAAGGGCGACTCCCATCGAGCCGTAACAAAGCGCACAAAGGAAGTTATTCTTCCCCTCGTTCAGCATTTCACCGTCCGTCACCGTACCCGGGGTGACCACGCGCGTCACGTCACGGCGCACGAGTCCCTGCGCACTCTTCGGATCCTCCACCTGCTCGCAGATGGCAACCTTGAAGCCCTTTGCCACAAGACGGGCCACGTATACGTCGGATTTATGGAACGGCACGCCGCACATCGCCGCGCGCTTTCCTCCGCCGCATTCTCTG
>JAZQTA010000053.1:0-23358 GCA_045630385.1 Eubacteriales bacterium
AGTTTGATAGGTCGTAGATGTAAGCACAGTAATGTGTTCAGTTGAACGATACTAATAGACCGAGGGCTTGAACTGTTGTTTTGCAATAGCTCAATGCTTCGCTTCGCAAAACGTCTCGTTTCTCCCTTTGTTCGGTTTTCAGTGGGCATCCTTTGTATGCCTTTTATATATTGGGTTTCGCAATAGCGAAGCCTTTTTTGTTTGTTTTTGAACGCGAGAGTAGACCTCGTTTCTATTCTTATATCCAATGAAAAAGGAGAGTGAAGCGTATGCTGCTATCTTTACTTATTGCGGTAGTTACCTGTGCGGCGATGATTGCGTCTATATTGCTTTTTCCGAAGCTTAAAATCAAAAATAAAGCTTTTGATACGTATCCCGTGATCGTTCTTGCAGGCGCGGCGCTTATGCTGATATTCGGCTTGGTTTCCGTGCGCACGGTATTTTCTTCCTTTATTGCGGATACCGCTGTCAACCCCTTGAAGATTCTCGTTTTATTCATATGTATGACGGTTTTGTCCGTCTTTTTGGATGCGGTCGGATTCTTCTTTTACATAGCGAACGTCGTGCTTCATCGCTTCGGAACGAGTCAGAAAAAGCTATTCTTCACGCTCTATATCACCGTTTCGATCCTCACCGTCTTTACCTCCAATGACATTATCATTCTGACCTTCACGCCGTTTATCTGTTATTTTTGCAAAAACGCGCGCGTTTCGCCGCTTCCGTATCTCGTTTGCGAATTCGTCGCCGCAAATACGTGGAGCATGGCGTTGATGATCGGCAACCCCACGAATATTTATCTTGCCAGCAGCGCCTCGATTGATTTCGTTCAGTATTTATCCGTCATGTGGCTACCCACGCTTTTTTGCGGTCTTGCTTCGTTTTCGGTGCTTTTCCTTATTTTCCGAAAGGATTTAGCGCATGAAATGGCGAAGGATATGACGCGCTCACACGTTTTCATGAACAAGCCCTTGCTTGTGATCGGTCTTTTGCATCTCGGTGTCTGCACGGTGCTTTTGGCGGTTGGCGGCTATCTCGGGTGGGAAATGTGGCTCATCTCGTTGATTGCCGTAATCAGCCTCGTCATATCCGTTCTCATTGTCAGCCGCTTGCAGAAAAAGGAGCCCGCCGCCTTGCACACCTGCCTTTTGCGTGCTCCGTGGGCACTCATTCCTTTTATGCTCGGCATGTTCGTGATCGTTCTTGCGCTTTCGGAGCAGGGCGTGACCTCTGCGCTCTGCGCTTTGCTTTCGGGGCTTCCCGAGATCGCATCCTACGGTGTATTTTCCACAGTTCTTTGCAACCTTATGAATAACATTCCCATGAGCGTTTTGATGGGCTCTGTGGTCGCAGAGCAGGGAAGCCTTGGCGCATTGTACGCTACGGTGATCGGCTCAAATCTTGGCGCGTTGCTCACGCCGATCGGCGCTTTGGCGGGAATCATGTGGGGGGCAATGCTGAAGGCACAGGGCGTTCGTATGCGCTATCTGGATTTTTTAAAGAACGGCGTGCTTGTTGTGATCCCCTCCTGTGCCGCCGCGCTCCTGGGTCTTTCTATCATTTTGTAAATGATCGTCATAAAGAGCTTGCTTCCTTCGAGAATGCACGAAAAAAGCGAAGATATCAAAACGGTATCTTCGCTTTTTTCTATAAAAAACTATTAAGGATTTAAAGTCAGCGTTTCGCCGCTTGAGATCTTTTCGGTAGCCGCGCTTGTTCCGATGTAAGGAACGAAAAGAACGGTGGTGTCCGAGGGCGACGTAAGGGTGAAAACGATCTCTCCGCCGTTGATCTGATCGGTAACGTAGGAAATGCCGTTGCAGATCAGTTTCGCATAGCCGTTTTTTGCGGTTGCATGATTGGCCTTTTTCAGGGTAACTGTGTATGAAACGCCTGCGGTCAACTTGTATGAGCCGTCCGATTCTGCGGTCAATTCTGTCCCCGAATTGTTAACGGAAACTGTGATATTGTAAGATGCCGCGGAGATCGTGTTGCTCGAAGCAGTAACCGAAGCGGTATACCAAGCGTACGTTGTGGAGCACAATGCTGCAAGCACAAAAAATAATGCGGCCATCGACGCGAGGAAAAAGCGAGAAAACGCCTTGTCCGACAGTGGATTTTTTGCTACGCAAGCGGTGCTTGCTTCTTGAGGTTTTTGATATTCCAAAGCATTCTCACCTTTCGCTTTAGTCGAAAAAATTATTGTGGATCGGCATCCGAAGGCTTTGATCCGAGCTTCTCTGCTATATCTTGCATATCCTCGGATTTTGTGTCTGCGGTATCTGCATCCGTCCTTGAGGCGGCCTCGGATGTACTCGTGTTGGGCTGTATTTGCGCGGTAAGCTGTGCCTGAAGCGCTTGCAACTGGCGAAGCATCTCTGCATTCTGCTGTTTTTCCTTTTCGATCTCATCGCGCTCTGCTTGGATTGCGGCGCGCTGCTCGGACTTATACTGTCTGAAAATACGAACGCAATTAAGGCCGTTATAAATAATCAAAAGAAGGAAGGGGATCAAAATACAAACGATATATCCCGGCGTTGTCTTCATAAAAGAGAAGAAACGGCCGACCGAGGGAAGTGTTCCCTTGTATTGCCCGTAAATAAAATTGAGATATACCGTAGTTTGATCTTTTGCGATCATACCATTGGATGTACCGACGGTTTTGAAGCCGATAACCTCTTCTTTTCCTGTTTCCTTGTCTTTTGCTTTGACGACGTCGTAAATCATATGCGTCACGGTCTCGCCGAAGCTTGCATCAAGGTTCTGTGAGGTGAAGGTGATAACGTCGCCAACCTTTAACTCTTGCTTTTTCTTTTCTGAAAGGCGTTTTACGACGATCAGGTCGTTCTTGGCGAAATTGATCTTATTGACGTTGAGCTTTTCCATCTCTTCGTCCTTGTTTATTTCCATGGATTCACTTTGAACGATGTAGAAGCCGTAACCAAACAAGCCGCGCTCGTTTCTGTTAAAGGCGACAGCGGAGAATACCGTGAATGCCATCATTGCTAAGGTGAAGATAACCAACATGATCGTTAACACCTTAGATGCGATAGAGGCGATTTTTCTTATATTATTCATATGTTACTCCCGGCCGGAGGGCCCGTGTTCTGTTGCGGTGATTGTTATACCAACCGTTTCAAAGGTTTTTCCTTGATATTTATTGTCGGCGCTCTTTTTCATTGCGATAACCAAATAGAAGGGGGCGGAAGTCTCTCCCGCATCCAGAATGCCGCGATATTCAAAAAGCGGAACTGCTGCGGCATCGGATTTCGGATTGGTTGTGATCCAAAAATCAAAGGCTTCCTTAAACTCTCTCGCATTGTCGCTGTCACTTTCCGAGATCGAAACGATGTAGTCTGTCTTGATGTCTCCGGTGTTCTTTACGAAGAAGGGCTCTGTGTAGTAGGAAGCGCCGGGCTGGCAGATGATTTCCGTTTTTCCGTCGGGAATGACGAAGGGAATCGCCTTTCCCACGATCGAAGAGTTGTTATCCGATCCGAGAAGATCAATTTTGACCTCCGTAGTGCCGGGCTTTGTATCATTGGGGCCTGTGGGCGTGTCGGGCGTGTCTCGGTTTATGAAACGCACGAAAAAGAATATGGTAAAGAACAGGAACAATAAAATCAAAATGGTGATCAGAAAAAATTCCAATGCGTTTCCTCTGCGATCGTCCAATGTAAAACCCTCCTTTTTGCGTATTTTGTGCGCACCGCAGTATAAAGCAGTGCGTAAATATAACTAGTTATGATATATTATATCATAAGGTGGATAAAAAGACAAGAGATTTTTCGAAAAAATACAAATATTTGCAGAAGAATTTATAAATTGTCAAGCTCTGCATCTAATATTCCTTGACATTTTTTTCCCCATATGTTAAAATGATTATGCAATATGATTTTTTCATAAAAGGAGAACGTTTATGATTCCAAAACCGCAACAGATCAAGGATCCCGCGAAATATGCGGATTTTGATCTTCCCAAGGAAAAGCTCGAATACGCGCTGAAGGAGGCTCTGAAAAAGATCGATATCGGTCTTGAGAGATTCACGCCCGAATCGTATCCCGCCGCAACAAGCAAGGATTACGTCTACACGCGCCACGGCAATACGGGCTGGGGCTCTGGCTTCTGGCCGGGTATGGTATGGCTTGCATACGAGCTGACCGGGGAAGAGAAATATAAGGAGCACGCCCTTTCCTATATCGATTCCATGCATACGAGAATCGTGGAGAAGATCGCCGTGAACCACCACGATATGGGCTTTATCTACACGCCCTCCTGCGTTGCCGCCTATAAGCTTCTCGGAAACGAGAAGGCAAAGGAAGCCGCGCTGATGGCCGCTGACCATCTGATGACGCGTTACAGCGAGAAGGGCAAGTTCATTCAGGCATGGGGCGACGTGGGCGATCCCGAATCCTACCGCCTGATCATTGACTGCCTTTTGAACATTCCGCTCCTTTACTGGGCAACCGAGATGACCGGAGATGAGAAATACGCCGAGGCGGCTTATAATCACTTCCAGACGGCGGTTGAGGTTTGCTGCCGTGAGGACGGAAGCACCTATCAGACCTATTATTTCGACGTGAATACCCACGAGCCGCTTCGCGGCGTAACCAAGCAGGGCTTGAACGATGACAGCGCATGGTCGCGCGGTCAGGCGTGGGGTATCTACGGTCCTATGCTGACCTATAAGTATAAGCACGATCAGAAGTCGATCGATACCTTTAAGGCCACCACCGCGTATTTCCTCAATCAGCTTCCCGAGGACTACGTTGCGTATTGGGATCTTTGGTTCACCGAGGGTGACGTTGAGCCCCGTGACTCCTCTGCGGCATCCTGCGCGATCTGCGGTATGCTCGAGGCGTATAAGTATATGGACGATGCCGATCCCTATAAGCAGATCTTCTATAACGCGGCAAAGAGAATCATGAATTCTCTGATTGATAACTATCTCACGAAGGATATCCCCGAGTCGGACGGCCTTTTGAAGTGCGCAACCTACTATAAGGCGGGTAACCTTGGTACCCATGAGCTGAATACCTGGGGCGACTACTTCTATATGGAGGCGCTGATGCGCTTCCTCAATCCCGATTGGGAGCTTTATTGGTAAAGAAAGATGCGACGAGTTTTTCTCGTCGCATCTTTCTTATTATATCAGCTTTTCCACGATTAAGGAGCCGATCGCGGGCGGATCGAATTTTGCTTCCAGCGCGTACATCTTTCGCCGCGCGTAAACGCCTTGCTCCTCCACGGGGTAGAAATCCTCGATCAGAGCGCGTTTCTTTGCGATCTCGCCGCTGGCGGTATTGGCAACCGTAACGGTCAGCAAGCCCTCTTTTTCGAGCTTTTCGCCGTCGATATGCACGGTCATGGGAGTGGCGAAAAATACACCGAGCAGACCGCGCTCGTTTTGAATGGAAGCGCTGTCGCGCGTACCCTCCAGCGTAAAGCGGTAGATCTCGCCCTTTTTCGGCGCTTCGGAAAATTCGTAACGCACCTCGTAGGTGATCTCTGCGGAAAGATCGTGCGGAAGATGCGAAGGAACCGTCTCGCGCACCTTTCGGATGCCGCCGGCGAAGATCTCGAAGCGATCCATATAAAGCGGTGAAAATTCTTTCGTTTCAAAAACGCGCATAGCGGTTTGACTTGCCGTTTGGAGCGCGCGATCCGTGATAAGGTATACCTCCGTTTCGCCAAGCGCAGGGCATATCTCGGCGCATCTGCCCGTTACGGCAAAGATCTCGCCGATAGAAAGATCCAATTTGTAAGCCCGCTTTCCCTCGGGAATAGGAATGCTTTCTTTGGCGTTCGGCGCGTGCTCGTTAAAGAAAAACCAAAGAGAATCCTCACCGATATTGCGCACCTGCACGCGGATTTTTGGGTTGCGGACAGGGAGCAGCCTTTTTCCGCACCCCTCGTATTTTTTGACTATATTGCAAACATTGGTTTGCATATATTCGCATTTTGGTATGGATATCGCAGAATATTTCGCATCTCCGATGCGGAGTCCATCACCTTCGTCAATCGCGGAAAGAATACCGTTATCATCGATTATATCAAAGCCGATATGCGATGCCTCAAGGCTCTCTCCGAGCGCGTTATAGAAAACCCCTGCCTTTACCGCGCATTCCTCGGAGGCGGCGAAATCCGCAGACGGATGATAGAGCGCCATGTCGATCACGCTTTCGCCGAGCCTTAAAAGATAGGAGAGTCTTGCCGTATAGTCGTTCAAAGCGCGAAGATGATAAAAGCCGGGCTTTTCGGGGCAGAAGCAGGGGCGCATGGCCAGCGCCTGCATTCTTTTTCGCCCATAGGGGATGGACATGAAGTTGAAGGCGTTGATGCCGCGGATCGCCTGATAGCCGATCACGTAGCGCACCTCATCCGGAATAAAGCTTTCGCCGTATACGGAGAAGGTTTCCGAGAGCGCGAGCCGATTTCCGCTTTGCCTTGCGGCCGAGGGAGCGATCCTCGGAAAAAAAGTCGAGCCCTCCGCCATCGGGACGGTATCCTCTCTCGGATAGCGTATCTGATCCCAGATCACGTCAATGCCGGGTACGGCAAAACTGCGAAGACAGTCAAGATGCGAAAAATAGCCGTTTCGGATGCCGCCGTTCGGCACGTGCTCGTTATCCAAATGACCGCCGAAGGCAACGCCGTTTTTCTCGCACCATGCACCGAGGCGCTTGAAGGTGCATTCGTTCATCAGCCGTCCGATCAGGCGTGCGTAATCAATGCGCGCGCGGCGATCCGCCTCATTCGTGCAATGCGTGTCAAGCACGGCGTAGAGCCGATCCTTCAGATCGTAGCCGTATTCCTCCGTGAAGCGCTCAAAGAAGCCCTTCGGAATGGAAAACTGCATTTGCCCGGGCTCGTCTGTGAAAATGATCGGAAGCCTTTCACCGAAAAGATCGCCGACAGCCGCCTTGTACGGCTCGTACGTATTCCGAATAAAGGTATCCGTTACGGAAAGATTTGTGTAGTCCACGCGGTTTCCGTTTTCCAAGGTCGGAACGGTGAAATACTCGGTGATCCATGTGTCGTCATTGCAGATAAAGCCGTCCTCAATTCGCCTTTTTTGAATAAAGGAAGCGATCGTCCCCTCCGTTTTTTCATATGCCGTTTTGGCGGCGAGAAAAACGGCGCGCGTATTCAGCACGTTCACGGCCGCCTCCGGATTTTCCTTCAAGGTGTGCCCGCAAGCGCCGCCGGATGGCCAACCGCCCTCGTCGTAGATCCAAAGCACCATTCCCATATCCGCGCCCCTGTGAAGCGCATAGGAGATGAGATCGAAGAATTCCTCTGAAAGATACGGCGGCTTAAGATCGGTTTTCATGATCGTGGGGCGAAATTCCTCGGGGAAGGGGATCACGTATAGGGAATAGATGCCCGCCTCTAAAAAATCCGCGAGCTGTCGGTCGATTCCTTCTTTTGTGATATCCGTATTCCATACCCATGCATAGGTGGGATGATATTCGGCACCGGGGCTTTTGAATACCTCGGGAGAAAAACTTGATAATCGGTTGTCCATAAAGAGCTCCTTTTTGAATGGCGGTCCGAGTCGCGGCATGTATTGCTTTTATTATAAAGCAAACGAAAAGAAAAATCAACCGTATCTTGAAAAAGAATTGACAGAGCCTTTCGGTTGTGGTATAATCAAAAGCGATATTTTCTTTGCTTGGAGAATAAAAATGCCTGAATTTTTAAGAGAAAATCCCGATTATATCATCGGTGTCTTTGTTTTGATCGCCACGGTGCTCGGCATGCAGTTTAAAAGCATGCGCTATATTATTATCTGTCAGCTGCTTTCCAACGTTCTGCTCGGTCTGCAATGCATCGTCGGCGGCACGGTCTCCACGGGCGGCGTGGTTTTTCTTGCCGCGGCGCAAACGGCGATCAGCTTCCTATTTAATTATAAGGGAAAGAAATTCCCGTTGTGGCTTACGCTTTCCTTTATGGCGGGCTTTTCTACGATCACGGTGATCGGCTTCATCAGTCCCGCGATTGCCTCCAGCCCCTTTGATCTTGTCACGATGGTTGCCGTCTGGTTCTTTGCGTTGAGCATCGTTCAGGAAAAATCATGGATCTGCCGTCTTTGCCTTGCGGTCAACGTTTCGCTCTGGCTGATATACGATATATTCATTCTGCCCTCCGCCGCTTTCAATCACGCGATCATCCTTTCCTCCATCTTTTTTTCGATCCTGCGTAACGATAGGGGGGATTGGAAGGAATTTTTTAGCCGTTTTTCAAAAAGATCCTCTGACGGCGGCACAAATTGACGTATTTTTAGCAAAAACCATTGACTTTTTCGAAAAAATATAGTATACTAATTGCAAATAAGAAAATCAGGTAGAGGCGCAGTGCGCAAAAGTACCTTCCGGAGTCGCGGAAAAGAGCCGGGAGCGAAAGGGTGCATTGCCGAAGCTTTGAATGTGTTTCCGCGCATTCCTTGCTGGGGCGTACGAGAATATCGTGCGGACTGTCACTTTTTCAAAAAGTGGAGTGCTATCGTGTCTTGCATACGCCCGTATGACGGGCTCGCTTTGCCACGGTGGATACCGTGGTTTTTTTATTGTAAAAATTTAAGGAGGATTCAAAAATGAATCTCAACAGTCTTTTTAAGACGAAAAAGAGCATGGTGAGGGCGATCATCGCCGCGCTTGCCGTGATCGCCGTTGTAATTCTGGCGATCGTTCTTCCCCGAGAGGTATCGGAGGGAAGCATCTACTACGGAACGTTTATGTCGCTCGTTCCTCCGATCATTGCGATCGGTCTTGCCCTGATCACCAAGGAGGTGTTCTCCTCGCTGTTTGCGGGCGTCTTCTTTGGTGCGCTCTTCGCATCCAACTATTCCTTCGCGGGTACGCTCGATATCATCGTGGTGGACGGTCTTTCGACTGCCGTTGCCGATAGCGCGGGTATCTTCGTATTCCTCGTGATCCTCGGCATTCTCGTTTCCATGATCAATAAGTCGGGCGGAACGGATGCCTTCGGTCGCTGGGCAAAAAAGCACGTGAAGACCAAGGTCGGCGCCGCGCTGGCAACCTTCGTTCTCGGTGTTTTGATCTTCGTGGACGATTATTTCAACTGTCTGACGGTCGGTGCGGTCATGAAGCCCGTGACCGATTCGCATAAGATCTCCAGAGTAAAGCTTGCGTACATCATCGACGCCACCGCCGCTCCTATTTGCATGATCGCTCCCGTTTCCTCTTGGGCGGCGGCCGTTTCGGGCACGCTTGCGGATTGTAACGTGGAAACAGGTCTTTCCTCCTTCCGTCTGTTCGTAAACGCCATCCCGTTTAATTTCTATTCCTTGCTCACCATCGTGTTCGTGATCACCATTTCCGTGCTCGGCTTTGATTACGGCAAGATGGCAGGCTTTGAGATCAAGGCGCAGAAGGACGGCGACCTCGGCGCGAGTGGGGCAGACGAAGAGGCAGAGTCGGATGCGCACGGCATCGTGCTGGATCTTGTCCTTCCCATTTTGGTGCTGATCGCATCCTGCGTAATTGGTCTTATGTACGTCGGCGGCTTCTTCACCGAGGGCGAGTTCAGGGGTGATTTTATCGGCGCGTTCGGTAATACCGATGCATACGTTGCTCTTCCTTGGGGCGGTATGATCGCGCTCGTCTTTGCGTTTATCTATTATCTTTGCCGCAGATGCTTCTCCTTCAAGGTAGCAACCGAGTGCATTCCGCAGGGCTTTATCGCCATGGTGCCCGCGATCACGATCCTCACGCTTGCGACCGCGCTGAAGAACACGACCGGTCTGCTTGGCTCGGATGCCTTTATTGACGCTGTAATGGCAGGCGTTCCCGAATTCCTTTACGGCATTTTCCCTGCACTGATCTTTGTGGTAGCCTGTGTTCTTGCTTTCGCAACCGGTACTTCTTGGGGTACGTTCGGTATCCTCATCCCGATTGTCGTAACGATCTTCGGCGTTGGCCATCCTCTCTTCTACGTTGGCATTTCCGCATGTCTTGCGGGCGCTGTTTGCGGTGACCATTGCTCTCCCATCTCGGATACCACGATCATGGCATCCGCCGGTGCAAACTGCAATCACGTGGATCACGTGTCCACGCAGCTGCCCTATGCGATCACCGTGGCCGCGATCTCCTTCGTAACCTTCCTCTTTGCGGGCTTCGTTCCGATCGCATGGATCGCCCTTCCTGTCGGTATCGTGCTGACGGTTGGTACGCTTCTTGTTATTCGTTATCTTGCGAATAAGAAGAACGCGACCGCCGCTCCCGAAGTTGCCGAATAAGTATAAATGAAAAAATCCCGTCATCCTCGGATGGCGGGATTTTTCTGCGGTCAGCGATACCTTGCGGGCGTCACGCCGGTTTCTTCCTTAAATTTCGTTATAAAATAGGTGTAGCTGTTAAAGCCCGAGGCGTAGCACGCTTCGGTGGCGGAGCGCCCTGCCAAAAGAAGCTCCTTTGCGTGCGCAATGCGAAGGCGATTGAGGTATTCCGTGGTCGTGCAAGAAAGCGTATCCCGAAAAAGTCTGGCAAGATAGGTGGTGCTGACGCCGCAGTGGGAGGCTACGTCCTCTGCCCCCACGATCTCTGCGCGGTGCAGGCTCATAAATTCAATGGCCGCCGAAAGGGTTTTTGGAATTCTTTTCTTTTTTGCTTCGCTGGCCGTTCCGTGGCAAAGAAGGTGCGCGAGTCGAATGAGATAGGAATAAGAAAGGAGATCGCTCTCGGCATCCTCCGCGCTCTGCAAAAGCGAAAGGATCTCCTCCTTTTTCTCTCTGCCGAGTGAGATGATCGGGGAGCGCCCCCGATCCGAGAAAAGAGTGGAAAAGGGGCTGTCCTCGCAGATGCGATCGAGAAATCCGTGCGGAAAATCGATTTCGTAATAGTCGAATTGATCCCCCGCGCCGAAAACGGAGAAGGGAATTTGCTCCCCGATCAGAACGGCCTCGCCGAAATTCGGTGAATACAGTGTTTCGCCGAAAAGGAAGCCAACGCCGCCGCGCACGAAAACGAAAACGGTGGAAAAATCATTTTTGCGCTTAAAGCTTTGTCCGTTCTGCGCGTGTGCGCGGTGCTTGTAGTGCACGAAGGCGATCGGCATATCCGCATCCTTTTCAAAGGAGCGAACGGTGCGAAAATGCTCCGCGCTCGTGCTGTCAATGGTATAGTATTTTTTTACTTCTGCCTCGGTGCGCATATGCGGCCTCCCTGCATTCTTGTTTGATATTATTATATTTTATCCGAATGAAAAAGTCAATAAGAAAATAAAATGTTTGAAAAAACGAAGCTTTTGTTTGATAATCGTGTTTTCTGTGATGGATTAAAATGATACAATAAAAGAAAAAAGAAAAAAAGGAGATAATCTATGATTTTTCCCATTCCTCAATCAGAAAAATATTCCGAAGGCCGCTTTGCCGCGCCTTCCGATCTTGCATCCTTGTCGCTTGTCGATCTCTTTTCCGCCGTGAAGGACGGGGCGGCAGGTGCCGCGCTTTCCCTTGACGCATCTCTTTCGGGAGAAGCGCATAAAATTTCGATTTCCTCGGAGGGAATTAAGATTGCCTACGCCACGGAGGAGGGCCTTTTCCGCGCCGCCACCTCGCTTTGGCAGCTGCTTCGCAAGTGCGGTGAAAATCTTCCTTATGCCGAGATCGAGGATGCGCCCACGCTTCAGCGCCGCGGATACATGCTGGATATCAGCCGCGGCCGTATGCCGAAGGTGGAGACCTTCAAAAAGATCATTGATTTTCTTGCCTCTGTAAAGTATAACGAGCTGCAGATCTATATGGAGGGGCACGTATTCAAGTTTGCCTCCTTCCCGCAGTACACGGCGGACTTCGATTGCCTGAACGCCGCGGATCTGAAGGAAATACAGGACTACTGTAAAGCGCGCTTTATCGACCTTGTTCCCAACCAGAATTCCTTTGGTCACATGGGGCGTTGGCTCACGAAGCCCGAGCTTTCTCATCTTGCCGTTGCCCCCGAGGGCGGTAAGGGCGGAACGATCAATCCGCTTTTGCCCGAGAGCCTTTCTCTCATCGATAAGATCTTCGGCGATCTCATTCCTCTGCATGAGAGTGAGTACGTAAACATCGGCTTTGACGAGGCCTACGGCCTTGGAAGATATCAGCTGGAGGAGCCTTGCCGAAAGTACGGAAGAGCCACCGTGTTTATGGATTGGCTCAATAAGGTTGCAGATCTTTGTAGCGATAAGTACGGAAAAAAGGTGCAATTCTGGTCGGATATGATCCATGCATACCCCGAAACCTACGGTAGAATTCCCAAGGGCGCGATCGCGCTTGAATGGGGATATGAGCTTGGCGCGGCGCAGAGAATGGCCGAAAACTGCGTGGATTATAAGCGCGCAGGGATTGATTTCTATCTCTGTCCCTCAACGAATACGCATCTTGCCTTCACGGGAAGAAACGAGGTAACCGTCTTTAATATCCGAACCTCGGCGACGATCGCCAAGAAGTACGGCGCGAAGGGACTTCTTTTGACCGACTGGGGATGCGATTGCGGTCAGCCCACCTTCCTTCTCTGGAGCGCTTTCCCCGTAGCGCTTGCAGGGCAGTATGCATGGAACGTCGGCGAATTCAATGCGGAGGACTTCAAGCCCTATTACAACGTAGCCGCAGAGCGGTACGTGGACGAGGTCGTTTTCGGAGTAGAGGGTGTCAGCGAGGTGCTTCGCCGCATTGCCAACTACTATCTTCTTGAGCCGGATCGCGTGCATTGCGGCACGATGTGCGGTCAGAGCATGCAGATGCCGCTTGGCACAACGAATTTCCGCGGTATCTTCGATTTCGGAACCCGTCCCTATCCTTATTATTTCGAAAACGTGATTCAGTACGTGAAAAATCTGCTTTGCGAGCTGGATCATTTTGAGATCGATTCTTTCTATAAGCGTCAGATCTCTTTGAACGTGCGCATGGTCATCTTCTCTGCATCGTTTGCAAAGATCCGACTGGGTGAGATCCCGGATGCAGACGGAATCCGCGCGCTGATTGCCGAAGCCGATGCGATCGAGAAGGAATTCCTTCTTCTTTGGAACGAAGAAAACTACGAGCACGGAAGTGATGAATTCCTCGGTCAGCTTCGCGGCAGAAGGGCCGATCTCGAGGGGCTGCTCGAAAAGGCGTAAAATACGCAAAAAAAGGAGATAAAAAATGGCGCTCCGTATAGATTTTCTGAAAACGCTCGGCAAGATCAAGCCGATGAACGGCGTGAATAACGGCCCCGTTGGCTCGCATACGGGCGCGGGAAATTTTGCCCCCTTCCGTGATGCGCATATCCCCTTCGTTCGCGTGCACGATAGTGCGTTTTGCTCGAACTACGGCGGTGAATTTACCGTAGACGTGCATCGCATCTTCCGCGATTTCTCAAAGGATGAAACCGATCCCGCCTCCTATTCCTTTGCATCCACCGATGCTTATATCGCACGCATTGAGGAAACGGGAGGGCACACCTTTTACCGCCTCGGCGCGTCGATCGAGCACGGCGTGGAGAAGAGCGGCACCGTCATGCCGCCCGACTTTGAGAAATGGGCGCGTATCTCGGAGCATATCATCCGCCACTACACGGGGGGATGGGCAAACGGCTTTCATTACGGTATCGAATACTGGGAGATCTGGAACGAAGCGGATAACTGCGGTGCGGGCATTCCCAATTCCTGCTGGCAGGGCACGTTCGAGCAGTTTATCGATCTTTACTGCGTGGCGGCCTCTCATCTCAAAAAATGCTTTCCGCACCTTAAGATCGGCGGTCCTGCCTTCACCTGGTCGGTAAAGCCTCCGCAGCACGCCTTTATGAAAACGCTTCGTGACCGCTCTGTACCCATGGATTTTTATTCCTTCCATTGCTACACGCGCGATCCCGAGGTCATGCGCGGCTGTATCGCCGAGGCGAGAGCACTCGTGGATTCCTACGGCTATCGGGATGCTGAGCTTTCTCTTAACGAATGGAATTATAACTGCGGCTGGCAGGGTGAAGGCTTTATGCGCGGCGTGCGCACCATCCTTTCGCAGAAGGGCGCGGCTTACACGGCGGCTTGTATGTGCATGGCGCAGGAAAGCGCCTTGGATACGATGATGTATTACGATGCGCGCCCCTGCGCCTATAACGGTCTCTTTGCTGCCTATACCTATGATCTCTTGCCGGGGTATTACCCCTTTAAATTCTTTTCGGTGCTTGCGGATCTCGGGAAATATGTCCCCGTTTCGGATATGCCGTGCGGCGTGTATGCCACCGCCGCAACCGACGGAAGAAAGCACGCCGTGATGCTGACGCGCTTTTTGGATGAAAGAGAAATGGGTGAAAGCGCCGAGCCGATCGTTCTGTCTCTCGGTCTTATGAAGGAGAAAAAATACGCGGCATCCGTGCAGACCGTGCAAAATAATGCATGCGGTGAGAGAATGCCGCTTGCGATTGACGGAGAGGGAAGCGTGCTTCTTTCTCTGCCGATGTATTCCGTTGCCTTGATTGAAATCGAAGAAATATAACACACACCGTGTGATCTAAGGAGAAATTTTATCATGGAAAAGATCAGTGTAAATTTTTTGGAAGCCTATGGAAAAATCAAGCCTATGAACGCCGTGAACAACGGTCCTGCAGGCTCCATCGTTCGTCAGACGGGAAATGATGCCGCCTTTGCCGCCGCACGCATCCCCTATGCGAGAAACCATGATGCCGCCTTTTATGCCGGCTACGGCGGAGATAAGACCGTAGACGTGCATCGCATCTTCCGTGATTTTGATGCGGATGAAAACGATCCCGCATCCTATGATTTTAAGGCTACCGATGCGTACGTTACGCGCACGGAGGCTACGGGAACGCACGTGTTCTATCGCCTTGGTGCCGCTATTGAGCACCAGGAGAAGAAGGGCACCTATCCTCCGAAGGACTTTGCAAAATGGGCGCGTATCTGCGAGCACATTATCCGCCACTATAACGAGGGATGGGCGGACGGATTTACCTACGGCATTGAATACTGGGAGATCTGGAATGAGCCGGATTGCTGTAATCCCGATGGCTCCAACCCCTGCTGGCAGGGAACGAACGAGCAGTTTGTGGAGTTCTTCTGCACCGTGCTTCCGTATCTGAAGGGAAAATTTCCGAAGCTCAAGATCGGCGGCCCTGCCTTCTGTGCGCCCGAGGGCGTTTTGCAGAATATGCTTCTGTGCGAGATGCAAAAGCGCGGCATCACGATGGATTTCTATTCCTATCACTGCTATGCATCCGAGCCCGAAAAGCTTCTTGCCTATATCAAGAACGGGGAGAAGATCCTCGAAAAATACGGCTTTTCGGAAATGGAGACCATTCTGAATGAGTGGAACTATAACTGTGGCTGGCTTGGAGATAACTTTACAAACGGTATCGAAGTGATCCTCGGACTGAAGGGCGCATCCTATGCCGCGGCTTGCATGTGCCTGGCACAGGCATCCTCGCTCGGCATGCTGATGTATTACGATGCGCGCCCCTCCGCGTATAACGGCCTTTTCAAGCCTTATACCCTGAAGATCGGCTACACCTATCATCCCTTCAAAATGTTCGGTGATCTCGCCGCGCTCGGCAATGCCGCCAAGGTCGAGGGGCTTGAAAAGGGACTCTATGCCGTGGCCGCTACCGATGGCAAAAAGCATGCCATGATGCTCACACGTTTTCTCGATGCAGGCGTGGAGGGCGAAAACGCCGAGCCCATCGAGATCTCTCTCGGTCTGGAAAAAGGCAAGAAATACGCCGCCAAGGCATACGTGATCAACGAGAAGAATCAGCCCATCGAGGTGGATGCGTCGCTGTGCGAATGCGGAAAGCTTTCGCTTTCCCTGCCGATGTATTCCATCGTCTTCGTTGAGATCGAGGAAATCTAAAAAAGCCTTTCTTCAAAAGGAAAAAATATATGGAAAAACGATTGTTTGTTTTGAATGAAGCGCCCGAGAATTTTTCGGTGCTCTCGGCCGATGGTGATTTTGCCACCGCTTTTGTTAGCGGAATCCTTATGGAGGATTTGGAGGAGGACACCTTTCTTCCGATGGCGTTTTCGACGGAGCATCTCTATCTTTTCGTAACGCATGAGGAAAGTGGCGCGCCCGTGTGTCCGCCCGCGCATCTTGCGATCGAAAACGATGCCTTCTCCTGCGCGCTTTCTATCCCCGTCGGCGGCCCATATCTCATGGATATCTGTATTTACGATGAAGAAAACGGCTATTTTGAAAAGCTGCACGGCGCTTGCCGTCGCCATTTTTTCGTGGGTGACGTTTATCTCATCGCAGGGCAGTCCAACGCCGCAGGAAAGGCAGGCGGTATCCTGCACGAGTCGATGGAGCTTGGCGTGATGCTGCTACGCGATCTGCGGACGTGGGATATAGCCTCCGCGCCCTTTTCGGATTATGACGATTCGAAAAACAATATGTTCCTCCATTTTGCGAAAATCATTAAAAAAGAAACGGGACGTCCCGTCGGCTTGATTCCTGCCGCTATGGGAGGCGCGCCGCTTGCTCGCTTCCTCGAGGACGAAAGGGGCGATCTCTATAAAAAGATGATGGCCGCCTTGAAAAAATACGATATCGCGCCCAAGGCCGTTCTTTGGTATCAGGGATGCTCTGATGCGGGCGGAGGAAGAGAAACGGATGAATATCTTGAAAGATTTGGAAAATTCGTCCAAAATTTAAGGCGCGATCTGCAAAACGAGCAGCTTCCGTTCTATACCTTCCAGCTGAATCGGATCATAAGACCGGAGGAAAATCCGAAATTGGCGCGCGGATACGATCAAATTCGTGAAGCGCAGAGAAGAGTCGGAGAAAGGATCTCGGGCGTCACCGTTTTTCCCACGGTGGACGGATTTTCCATGTCGGATTTCATTCATGCAAGCCGCACCTCGCTCGCCTCATATGCCGAGCGTCTTTCCGCCGCCGTTTTGCATGATATATACGGTAAGGGCCTCGGCGTATCCGTGCCGAATATAGCCTCTGCCGAGCTTTTTGGAACCGAGATCGCGCTCACCTTCTCCGGGGTGTCCTCGTATCTTTACGATTTCTATTGCGGTGTCCGCCATCTCCCGATCTCCCTTTGTGACGAAGAGGGCGAGATTTCCATTTCCTCCCATCGCATCGAAAGGGATAAAATTTTCCTTTCTCTCTCTCGTGTACCTGTGGGGGATACGTTTGTCAGCGCCCAGACGGGCATCGATCCGCGTTATATTATCGCGGATTATCTCACGGGTATCCCGATGCTCTGCTTCTCCGATTATAAAGTACAGAAAGGAAACTGAAATGCAGTTTACGTTTGATTTTGAAAAAAAGGTGGGGAAGATCCGCGCGATGCACGCCGTAGGTCAGCCCCCTATGCTCGGCGCGAGCGATTCGATGTTCCATTATCTCACAGAGGCTTCGATCCCGTATTCCCGTCTGCACGACGTCGGCGGTGTCTACGGCGGAAACCGCTTCGTGGATATCCATAATATCTTCCGCGATTTTGGTGCGGATGAAAACGATCCCGCATCTTACGATTTTGCCTTTACGGATATTCTGATCGCGGGGCTGATGAAGGCAAATTGCCCTCCGATCTTCCGCCTTGGCGAAACGATCGAGAATCAGCACTATATCAAGGCCTACCGCATCTTTCCTCCGAAGGATAATGCAAAATGGGCGCGTATCTGCGAGCACATCATCCGCCACTATAACGAGGGCTGGGCAAGCGGATTTACCTACGGCATCGAATACTGGGAGATCTGGAACGAGCCGGATAACGGCCGCGACGATACCGAAAACCAGATGTGGCATGGAACGAAGGAAGAATTTTACGAAATGTACGAGGTGACCGCGAAGCATCTGAAGTCCTGCTTCGGTGATAAGATCAAGGTCGGCGGCTTTGCCACCTGCGGCTTCCGCCATATCCTCTCCGATCCCGAAAAGTTCGGCATCGACAGACCGAAGAACGAGGATCCCTGCTTCAGCAGCGGCCGCAGTAAGAATTTCCTCGATTGGATCGACGGATTTTTCGAGCATATCAAGAAAACGAACGCACCGATCGACTTCTTCTCCTGGCATTCCTATCTCGGCACGGAGGATACCGTAGCCTGTGCAAAGTATTGCGAAAAGGTTCTTGAAAAGCATGGTTATTCGCATCTTGAAACGCAGATGAACGAGTGGAATAACTGCGTGATCGACAGGGATCCTTATTCCGATGCCGTAGCGGAGGGGCGCGCGCTCTACGGAACGCCCGAGGCCGCCGCAAGAGCCGCCGCGATGATGTGCGCGATGCAGATTTATTCCAAGACCGATATTCTTTGCTATTACGATGCGAGAGTCGGACTTGGCGTTTACGGCGGTATGTTCCATCAGATTTCCCTTAAGCCCTTGCCTGTTTATTATTCCTTCGCCGCCTTCGGCGAGCTTTACCGCCTTGGCGAGCAGATGGCTTGCGATTATGAAAAAACAGACGGCGTGTATGCGCTTGCCGCCGAGGGAGAGGGAAAGAGAGCCGTTATCTTCGCCAATTCCACGAAAGAGGATATTGCCGTGGAAACCAACCTTTCTCCGTCCATGACCGCCTATGCGATCGACGAAGAGAAAAATCTGGATCTCGCGCTCGTAAATCCCAAGAAATTCACCTTGAAGGCAGGAACGGTGCTTCTTCTTAAAATCTGACCGCACTGAAGTCTTTATCGGAAGGAAAGAAAATATGCAGTTTTCGTTTGATTTTGAAAAAACGGTGGGCAAGATCCGCGCCATGCACGCCGTTTGTCACCCTCCGATCGTCGGTACGGACGTTTCGATGTTTGATTATCTTACCAAGGCGTCGATCCCGTATGCGCGTCTGCATGACGTAGGAGGCCCCTTCGGAAGCAATCGCTTCGTGGATATCTCCAATATTTTCCGCGATTTCGATGCGGATGAAACCAAGGAGACATCCTATGACTTTGCCTTCACGGATATCTTGATCCGAGGTCTGATGGAGGCGAATTGCCCCCCGATCTTCCGACTTGGCGAAACGATCGAAAATCAGCATTATATCAATGCCTATCGAATCCTTCCGCCGAAGGACAATGAAAAATGGGCGCGTATCTGCGAGCATATCATTAAGCACTATAACGAGGGCTGGGCAAACGGATTTACCTACGGTATCGAATACTGGGAGATCTGGAACGAGCCGGATAACGGACGCGACGATACCGAAAACCAGATGTGGCACGGAACGAAGGAAGCGTTTTACGAAATGTACGAGGTGGCCGCGAAGCATCTGAAGGCGGTGTTCGGCGATACGATCAAGGCCGCCGGCTTTGCCACCTGCGGCTTCCGCCATATTCTCTCCGATCCCGAGAATTTCGGTATCGATCGCCCGAAAAATGATGATCCCTGCTTTGCAAGAGACCGCTGCAAGAACTTCCTCGTTTGGGTAGAGGGCTTCTT
Source organism: Eubacteriales bacterium (assembly GCA_045630385.1). Lineage (GTDB taxonomy): Bacteria > Bacillota > Clostridia > Oscillospirales > CAG-272 > UBA1740. The sequence continues at coordinate 19,385 of JAZQTA010000053.1, forward strand.
TAAGCATATCAAAAAAACGAATACGCCGATCGACTTTTTCTCCTGGCACTCCTATCTCGGCACGGAGGATACCGTTGCCTGTGCCGTGTATCTGGATCGCTTTCTTGCCGAGGAGGGCTACGGGCATCTTGAAACACAGCTGAACGAATGGAACAACTGCGTGATCGATGAGGCGGATTATTCGAACGCTGTCAAAAAGGGACGCGCCCTTCTCGGCACGCCCGAGGCCGCCGCAAGAGCCGCCGCCATGATGTGCGCGATGCAGATCCATTCCAAGACTGATATTCTTTGCTATTATGACGGAAGCGTTGGAGCGTTCTGGTGTCATCCGTATGCGGGTATGTTCAATCCTCTCACGGTGGAGCCGTGGCCGCTTTATTATTCCTTCGCCGCTTTTGGCGAGCTGTATCGCCTCGGCACGCAGATCGCTTGCGATTATGAAAGAACGGACGGCGTGTATGCGCTTGCCGCCGAGGGAGAGGGAAAGAGAGCCGTTATTTTCGCCAATTCCACGAAAGAGGATATTGCTGTGGAAACCAATCTTTCTCCGTCCATGACCGCCTATGCGATCGACGAAGAGAAAAATCTGGATCTCGCGCTCGTAAATCCCAAGAAATTCACCTTGAAGAAAAACACTGTGGTGCTTTTCAAAAATTAAAAAATGGGGCTGTCGTATTTAGGCATAACCGAATAAAAAACGGCAGAAGCATTGTTGAAAAACAGTGTTTCTGCCGTTGCTTTATGCAAATTTAAAAGTATCAAGGTTGAAAACCTACGGTTTTCTCCATTCAATCAAAGTTTTTTATTCTATTTTCGTTTCCTCGCTCATCGTACCTTTGTACGATTATCGCTCGTCAGCCGAAAATTTCTGCACCAAATCCGTTCGCCCCTCGGTGCTGTTCTCATTAAGAATTCGCTTTGCATATAATTCTTGCTTTATCTTTTTACATTTCGCCTTGATTTTATTGAATTCTTAATGAGACAGCCCCTTTTTCATTCCCCTCGGGAAAGAAATTTTCTTCGGTAAGCGCCCGGGCTTTGCCCGAAATATTTAAAAAATGCGCGGTTGTAGGAGCGCAAGCAATGAAAGCCCGATGCCAGCGCCACGCCCTCGACCGTCATTCCCTTATCCATCAGTAGCTCTGTGCTTTTCTTGAGACGGAAAACCGAAAGGTAGTCGAAAAATCCCATGCCGCAAACCGACTTGAAAAGTCTTGAAAAATAGGAGCGCGAATATCCGAAGGCAGAGGCGACCCGATCTAAAGAAATCTCGTTTTTGTAGTTTTTTTTAATATATTCGTTCGCCTTCTCGAAAAGCAAAAGCCCGAATGCTTGCTTCTCTTCAAAATCCTCCACGGCCGTATCCTTGAGCGCACCGCGCAAAACGAGAAGCGTCAGCGCGTCGCAGGCGTGCTTCACGGCCAGACGGTAGCCGATCTTTTTTTCGCGGTCCTCGTTTATGATGCGCTCGATCTCGGCTTTCATCGCGGAATAGAGCGGGATTTGCTCGCAGAGAACACAGGGAGAAAGGCAAAGCCCAAAGAGCGGCTCGGCAGGGAGAAGCTTGATCACGGTGATTTTGATTTGTCCGCTTTGTAAAAGAGTGTGGATCTTTCCGGGGAGCACAGCGCAGATATCTCCCTTTTTTAATAAGAATGTTTTTGATTCCAAAACGGCAAGAATTTCGCCCTCGTTTACGTATAAAAATTCAAGTTCTGCATGAAAATGCAAAGGATTGTTTTCAAAATGCGTTCCTATGCCGATGTAAGGATAATCGTGCACCGCTTTATTGATGGATTCTCTGACGGCGATCATAGCTTCTTTTCTCCTTTGCCTTTTACAAAATATTATATCACACACTTTTTTCATTGTCAATAAAAATGTCAATAGATGTCCTATGTTTTGTAATCTGCGCACTATCTTTTTATTTCTTTTTGGATATATAATAGAAGAAAAAAGGAGAGTAAAGCAATGGACTTTAAGAAAATGGCGGAAGCGCTTGTCGCTAAAATGACCGTAGAAGAAAAGCTTTCGCAGATGAATTATAACGCCCCTGCGATCGAGCGGCTCGGCATTCCCGCGTACAATTGGTGGAGCGAGTGTCTGCACGGTGCGGCGCGCAACGGAACGGCAACGGTGTTTCCACAGTCCATAGCGCTTGCCGCGAGCTTCAATAAGGAAAAAATGCGCGAGGTCGCATCCGTGATCTCGGACGAGATCCGCGCAAAATATAACGAGAACAAAAAGCAGGGCTTCACGGAGATCTATCAGGGGATCACGATGTGCAGCCCGAACATAAACCTCTTCCGCGATCCGCGCTGGGGAAGAGGACAGGAGACCTACGGTGAGGATCCCGTGCTCACGGGTATGATGGCGGCGGAATACGTCAAGGGCCTGCAGGGGGAAGGAAAATACCGAAAGGTAGATGCCACCTTGAAGCATTACGCCGTGCATTCCGGCCCCGAGGCAGACCGCCGCGGCTTCAACGTGGATATCGGTGACGAAGCGCTTTACGATACCTATCTTTACGCCTTCGAATACTGTATCAAAAACGCAGATCCCTCTGCCGTCATGTGCGCGTATAATGCCGTAAACGGCGAGCCCTGTGTAGCGAGCAAAACGCTTCTTTCGGATATCCTGCGTGACCGCTTTGGCTTTGAGGGCTACGTAGAGTCGGATGCCAATGGTGTGGAATATCTGAACCGTTACCATAAAGTCACGAGCACCGTTGCCGAGAGTGCCGCGCTTTCAGTAAAATCGGGATGCGATCTTTGCATCGGCGATGCGTATCGAGAGCTTCCCGCTGCTTATGCCGCAGGCTTGATTGACGAGAGCGTGATCGATGCCGCCGTGATCCGCCTTTTCACGGCGCGCTACCGCCTCGGTATGTTCGCCAATGATTGTGAGTACGATCAGATTCCCTATGAGGTCATTGACAGCGAGAAGCATCAGGTGCTGAACCTCGATATGGCAAGAGAGAGCATCGTGCTTTTGAAAAACAATGGCATTCTGCCGCTTTCCGCGGATAAAAAAATCGCCGTCATCGGCCCTTGTGCCGCCGATGAAGCACCCTTGTACGGAAACTATAACGGTCGGGCATCCGAAACGGTTACCTTGCTTCGCGGCATCAAGGAAAAGGCGAAGCACGTGACGTATGCCAAGGGCTCGGAGTATCTCTGCGAGCCGCGCCCCTACGAGGAGCGTACCGAGAGCGAAGCCATTGCCGTGGCAAGCCGTGCGGACGTGATCGTGCTTTGTATGGGTATATCTCCCGCCATGGAGGGAGAGGAGGTGGATGGCGACTACGGCACGGAGGGCGGAGATAAGCGCTCGATCGAGCTTCCCACCGTGCAGATGCGCCTCTTTGAAAAGCTCGCCGCGCTCGGAAAGCCGATCGTGTACGTCAGCGTTTCGGGTAGCTGCCTTGCGCTGAAAAAGCAGGATGAGGCGTGCAGCGCCGTTCTTCAGTGCTTCTATCCGGGTGCGCTCGGCGGCCGTGCGCTTGCCGATATCCTCTTCGGCGAATGCTCTCCCTCCGCGCGCCTTCCGGTCACCTTTTATGCATCGGATGCCGATTTGCCCGATTTTCGCGATTACGGCATGGAAAACCGAACCTACCGCTTCTTTAAGGGCGTGCCCGTCTATCCCTTCGGCCACGGGCTCACCTATTCCGACGTCAGAGAAAAATGGGAAAACGAGCGTGCCGTCACGGTCGAAAACCTCGGCCCCTTTGATACCTATTATTCGGTTCTCCGGTATTCTGATAGCAAAAAACGTGCCTTGAAGGACTTTAAAAAGATCTTTTTGAAGGTAGGAGAAAAACGCGAAATCGTCTTTGACTGAAAGAAAATGTAAACAAAAATAAGAAAATCTCCCGCTTGCATCTGTTTTTTTTGATGCAAACGGCAGATTTTTTTACAGAGAGTAGTCGATATATGCGGGGGAATGATCGGAAATGGGGAAGTAATAATCGG
>JAZQTA010000054.1:0-34656 GCA_045630385.1 Eubacteriales bacterium
CGAATACAGCACGCAGTGCCCGCCTTGGCGGTTCTCTCGCGATAAGAGTATGCCTAAATACGCCAGCCCCTTCTTTTGAGAGATCCGCAAGGATACTCTTATTATTTTTTCTTTGCCTTGCGGCGTCCTATTTCACCGAGAACAGCCTTCCAGCGCGCCTCATGGCTTTCATGGGTGAAGATCGGCTCAAAGCCAAGCGAAAGGTAGAGAGAAATGGCGGGAATGCGCGCATCGTCCGTGGAAAGAAGCGCGGTCTTATATCCGCGTTCACCGAGAGATTTCAACGCCGCCTGCGCGATCATGCGGCCCGCGCCCATACCGCGCGCATCCTTTTTCACGCCGACCATACGGAACCAGCCCTCGCCCGGATACAGAGGATTTTCCACTGCCGTCGTGGTGGCGATCTTTTTTCCGTCCTTTTCAAGATAAAAGACGGTTTTCGGATCGTATTCGGGGCGGTTCTTGATAAAGGAAAAGGAATACGCATTGCCGAAGGCATCCTTTATAATCTCTTCCCATTTTTCCTCTTCTCCATCCTCGTGCGTACAGATCGCAAAGCCATCGGGCAAGGTGGGGGCGGAAACGGTGGAAAGATCGGGATGGCGCATCATCAGCTGCGGCAGAGGCTTTTTCCATTCCTCCTCGGAGGGACGGTTGCCAAAGTCCGGCACGTCCATCGGCGCGCCCTCCTTTAAGAGCGATTCGTAGGCAACGATGCCCGGAACGGTGTATCGCGCGGCATCCCACGCCGATACGGTGGGAATCGTGCCGTTATAGGCGGCGGTGCAGAAATCGTCGATCAAGAACTGATGCGACGCCATGTGACCGTTATGAAGCCCCTTATAGCTTTCGGGAAGGCGATCGGGATCCTGCATCGGGGAGAAGCTGTCCCATTGCCATTTATGGTTGGCCACGTCATTTTTGAAGCCCTCGGCGCCCTTATTTTCCGTCATTGCCACGGGATTTACGACATCGCTGACGTCTACTGCCTGAACGCCGCCCTCGATATTCTCCGTGTAGATATGCTGCGCATTCGAGAACTGATAGCCGCCCTTCGTACCATAGAAGGACGAAATGTAGGACGAGGGGGCTTTGTGTCCGATGCGGCGGCATTCGTTGATGCGGACAACGCCGCCGTTGGCAAGGCGCATCAAGGAGAAGGCGTTGGAATACACGTTATCCCACATATTGACACCCTTCTTGAAGATCGGATCGTCCTCGGTATCCTCATAGCCAAGTGCGGTGACCTTCGTGACGTACGAGCCCGTGGCGGCAAGCACCATGGAGATCGAATGCGTGGGATAATAGAAGGGCGGAATGCCGATCGCCGCAAGATCCGCTACGTGATGGGCGGAAAAATGCGAGATATCGTGATGGTACTGCGACTCGGCATAGACGAATTTACCCATATCGCCGCTCGCAAGCTTATTCTTGCAGAAGATCGAGCAGGGATAATAAACGCAGGTCTCGCCCATCATGTAGGTGAGATGCGTTTTTTCAACGAGGCGCACGATCTGTTCGCAATGGCTGATCTCGGACGCCATGGGAACGGCGCTGTATACGTGCTTGCCCGCCTCCAGGCAACGCACGGCGATCGGACCGTGCGTGTGGCGCGGCGTGAAGATCGCAACGGCGTTGATATCCTCCATCAGCAGCTCGTCAATCGAATAGAAATACGGAACGCCGAATTTCTCTCCCGTTGCCTTTGCCTGCTCGGGATCGGTATCCGCAACGATCACACTTTCTACGTAAGGATGCTTCATGAAAAGATCCACGAAGCTCTGCGCAAACTGTCCGCAACCCAAAAATCCTACCTTAAGCTTTTGATTCATCTCTTTATTCCTTCGTTATTATATTATTATTTTTTTCGAAAACGGTCGTAGTTATCAGGATTTTCCAAACGGTCCTCGGAAAGCACCTGCAGATGCGCCGGCGGATCTCCCGCATCCGGCACGGGAAGGCATTCACCGCCGCGCATCGCGCTCTCGTGACCGATCAGCCCCGGCAGATTATATCGCGCGGCCTGCCATGCGTTGGTGGGAGAAAGATACCCGCTGACCACCGCCTGGCAAAAATCGTCTACCATAAACTTATGCGTGCCCGCATGCCCCGTATGAAGGCTTTCAAACTCCTTCGGCAAACGGCTGACACATTGGATCGGCGCTTCCCCGCCGCTCCACTTTCCGTTTACGGCGTTTTGCAGAAAATCCGCCTCCCCCTTATGCTTCGTCAGCTCCGTGGGATTGAGAAGGTCGCTGACGTCCTCGTAAATCACGTCCGTTCCTTCGGGGGCATTCTTTATAAAGCTGTGCTGAAGCAGGGAGCATTCGTAGGATGCCTTATCTCCGTGAAAGCCCGTGATATAGGTTTCGGGCACGTGCCAGGCAATGCGGCGATTTTCGCTGATGCGCACCACAGAGCCGTCGCTCATGTGGAGAAGCATCGAGGTGTTGGAAAAGGGATTATCCCAATAGTTCATTCCCGCACCGAAGATGTCGGTATCCTTTTTCTCCTCATAGCCGAAGGCGGCAACGCGCAAAGCATGCGCCTTCGTGGCGGAAAGCACCATGGAGGTGGAATGCGTGGGATAGAAGAGCGGCGGAAGCCCTGCCATTTTGCGCCATGCATCCCCCTCGGTATACTGAAACACGTGATACAGGCGCGACATATCGTGATTATACTGCGCCTCCGCATACACGAGATTTCCGATCTCGCCCGAACGGTACATCGAACGGCAGAAGATGGATGCGGGGCGATAGATGCCCGTTTCTCCCATCGAATAGGTGAGCCCCGTTTCCTTGACGAGGCGAACGATCTCTAAAATCTCCTCCACCTTCAGCGCCATGGGAACGGCACTGTATACGTGCTTGCCTGCCTTCAGCGCCGCAATCGCCATCACACCGTGCAGATCCCTTTGAGAGAAAATAGCAACGGCATTGATACGGTCCGAGGCTATCATTTCCTCGAAGGTATCAAAGATCTCATCACAGTGATACCGCTGCATATAATCCTCGGCACGATCGCGGAATTTATCGCAGACCGCAACGTATTCCACCGCGGGATGCGCAGAAAAAAGCGGCACGAAATTTCTCGCGAATTGGCCGCAACCGACGAAGCCGATACGAATTTTTTTCATAAAGGTCTCCTTTTCTACACTTCGTTGTGTATATTCATTATCGCATAACAGGGCGCAAGATGCAATGTATGGGAGTTGTCGGGCATTGTAAAAATGTTGCTTTGTTTTCGTTTTTTTTGTTTTCTCGTTGATTTTTCGATTGTTTTATGTTAAAATATAAAGGTAAAATTGTTGCGGAGGTTATTATGAGCTACGATACGGACCGATATATTTTCTATCACTCGGAGAATACCGCGCTTTTTCTCACCGAATGCGGCATCCAGATCTGCCACAAGGGGCACGCCGCGCCGCTGGCGAAATATCCCGATTATTCCGCGCATTTCATTTTGGAGGGAAAGGGCTTTTATGAAATTGAAGGAAAAAAATATCCGCTCTCCGCGGGCGAGGGATTTCTGATCAAGCCGGGAGATCGATGCCTCTACGTGGCAGACGAAGAGGAGCCTTGGAAATATATCTACGTTTCCTTTCGCGGAACGCAGATCGATGCGCTTCTGGAAGGCGCAAAGCTTACCAACAAATGCACCTTCACCTTTAAAAATGACCAAGAAATGCAAACTACTCTTTACAAAATGCACGAGGTTGGTAAGGCGGATGCGCATCGCGGGATCGATGCGCTCGGCTATTTTTTAGTTGCCTTCGGCCGCATGATCCCCAAAAGGGCATCCGATGAGCAAAGCCGGACGGACCTCGTTCACCTCTCGCGCGCCAAGCAATACATCGAGAACAACTTTTCCTTTGGCATTCACGTGCAGGACGTGGCGCTTCACGCCTGCATTGAAAGAAGCTACCTATACAGGCTTTTCATGAAGCACGAGGGCTGCTCACCGCTCGCGTATCTGAACAAAATACGGCTGAAGGAGGCCAAACGGCTTCTTGCCGACGAGGCGTATTCCATTGCTTCGGTTGCAAGCGCCTGCGGATTTTTCGATGCATCACATTTTACCAAAGCCTTCTGCTCCGCTTGCGGATGCACGCCAGGAGAATATAGGAAAAGAATTTTCATATAAATATTCAACAAAAAAACACTTGCGTACCGTCATGGGTAAGCAAGTGTTTTTTCGCACTATTCTGTTTTACCAATAGAGGTTCCAGCCGTTCTTCATTCTCTTGAGCGCTTCCATATAGAAGTAGCAGCCCCAGAGGTTCATTTCGTCGATACCGACCTTATTGGGCTTGGAATATACAGCGTGCAGAAGAAGTCCGTTCGCCGTGGGGGTATCCTTGGTGCTGTAATTATCGTAAAGCGACTGCATCGTGAGCTCGATGGCATTCTTGAAGAGCGTCTTATCCTCGCCCTCGGGCAGATACTTCAAAAGCTCGATCATACCGCAGACGGCGATCGCGGCGGCGGAGGAATCCGTTTCCTCTCCCTCTCCCTCTTTAAATTCAAGATCCCAGTAGGGGATGAAGTCGGAGGGGATGCGGTTCAGATAATATTTCGTTGCACCGCTGCTGATATTCACGGCATCGGGATCTTCCTGCATGTACTTCTTCGTCAGCATCATGCCGTAGATGATCCAGCCCGCACCGCGCGACCAGCAGCTGTTATCATCTCTTCCCTGCTTGGTTACGCCCTTCAGCGGAAGTCCGGTTTCGGGATCAAAATAGAAGGTATGGAAATGAGATGCATCCTCGCGGATCGCAACGTCCACGGTGGTGCGGAAATGCGTGTACGCTACGTTCTTATAGCTCTCGTCACCCGTTTCCTCGGAAGCCCAGTAAAGGATCGGAATGTTCAGAAGGCAATCCACGATCAGGCGGTATGCGGTCTTATCCGTCATCTGTCCCCACGCCTGAATAAAGTTGCCCTTTTCATGGAAACGGGAACGCAGATGGTTCGCCGCCATGAGAGCCGCTTCCTTTGCCTTTTCATTTCCCGTCAGCTTATAAGCGGCAACGCACGAGAGAGAATACAAAAATCCTACGTCATGTCCAAGGATACCGATCTTATTTTTGATACGCTCATAGTAAGAATCGATCTGCGCAAGAGCGGCATTTTTATATTTTTCATCCCCGGTCAGCTCATAGGAAAGCCAGAGAATTCCGCTCCAGAAGCCGCTATGCCAGCCGCCCGTATTTTCAACGGCACGGTATACGTTTCCGTGGCTTGCCGCCTCGGGGAAGATCGCCCCAGGGAAATCCACCATCATCTGATCGACCTTTTTCAGCGCCTCGGCAATGGCCTTATCCAGCGTTTTTTCGGTATAGCCGCAATCCGCAAGGAAGCGCTCCTTGTTTTTGATCTCTTCCGGAATTATCTTTTTCATTTTGTATCCTTTCTTGCACCCCTGATTTTGAAGGTGCGATGCGGCGGACGGCTTCGCCCGCCGCATTTATTATACGATATTATAGTGCTTTTGTCAATGAAGAAACGAAAAGTTGTTTGGGCTTTTATCCCGTCGAGCTCGCCTCGATTGGGAGAAATTTCAAAAGACAAGGCGTAAGGTCGGGAGCGACGCGAAGCCGTAGGTGGCTACGGCGAGCCAAGTGACTCGGCCGAAAACGCGGTGTTCGTGAAGCAGCCCATCGAGCTCGCCTCGATTGGGAGAATTTGTGCAAGACAAGGCGTAAGCTCGCAAGCGACCTGAAGCCGTATTCACATACGGCGATGGAAGTGAGTCGAGCGACAACGAAGTATTGTGCAAATTATCCCATCGAGGGACGAAGGAGGGTGTAGTAAGTACCCACCGACATCATTCTCATCAGTCTGACAGTCGTCGTAAAGCTATCGTCCGGCAATGCGGTGTTGGCGATATTCACGAAGTGATCGCCGCCGACGTAGAGGTACATACCGCTCGAGTCGGAGAACTGAACGACTAAGATATCACCGGCGACGAGAGCCTGCGCGCGGGGGAGACGGCTACGATCGGTATTCACCTTCGTGGTAGCGTTATACTGCTGATTCGTGTAGTATTTGCGGCCGCCGTACATCGTGGGAACGACCATGGAATAATACTCGCTATCATCATTCAGGCGATACATCGTGCTACCGCTTACGGTTACGGTTTCGAAGAGGTCGGCACGGATATCAGCGCCCGCTTCGAAGGGGGCTTCCAGGCCTGCGGCAAGATAGATCGCGTTCACAAGATCAAAATTCTTGAGGCCATCGGGGTTGGATGCCTTGAACTGTTCGACAGCCGCAAGGAGTGCCGCCTGCTCCTCTTCCGTATAGGTATTCTCAATATAGATGGGAGCGCAGCCGTGACGAACGCCGCCGACCGTTGCAGAATTGCTATGGATCTTCGATCCGAGCGCGCCGGTTGCGGTCACGGTGTAGGAAACCTCAACGGTCTGCCCTGCCTCTACCGTTACGCTCGCAGAAAGAACGCCGTTTTCATAAGCAAAATCACCTGCGGAAAGAAGTGCCGCATTCTCGGCAACCGTATCCTTGATCTCGAGCGTTTTTGCCTTCAGGCCGTTATTCTTGATACGGAAGGTGAAGGTGATGGGATCGGAGGGATTTACGGTCTTTCCTTCGGGATGAGAAGAAAGCTTCTCGGCAACGATGCCGCCGAGATTTTCCACGCGGTTCTGCGTATTTTCGGGAATCTCACCGTTATAATTATCGAGAGGTCTTACGATGGAAAGCGAGTAGATATAATTGCGCATTGCACCGCTATCTTCATCCACTACCTCGCGGAACAGATAGTTCGTCGAATTGGGGTTGAAGAGATAGCCCTGCACGTTCATATAACGGATGGTGGGCTCGTAGGTCTCGCTATCGCTGCTATAAGCAAAGCTCGAGCCGCTGCTATGCACCAGAACACCGTTACCGATATACATCATAACGTGGCCGTATCCGCCCTTGCGGAGGATAACCACGAGATCACCGGGAACGAGAGTCTCGAGGAACTTTTCCTGCTCGGCAATTCTTTCGTCCTCGGGAACGTTCAGAACACCGCTGTAATAATAGGGATATTCGGCTACGCCTATTTCACCGCCGTTCGTATAATGCGCGGCAAGATTCCTTGTGGTGTAGCGAGCGCCGAGGTCATAACCGAGCGCATTGCGATAGCACTCGTAGGTGAAAGCCGCGCAGTTCAGATAGCCCCATTTCTGCGAGGTATAATCCTCGGGCGCATACTGACCGATCTGCCAACGGTGCTCGCCGTAGGCACCCATGCTCGTGTCGTCATACTGCTGACGATAGCCGCGAAGAAGATATGCCTTCGCTGTTTCGATCAAGGCGATCTGCTCGTCCGTGAGGAAGGGATTCTCCACAGGACCTGCAAAGCGGAGCGTTGCAAGCGTGAGAGAGGGACGAACAACGGCATAGCGGTCTGCTCTTTCGATAGAATCAAGAACCGCATCCGTATCCGCATAAGCGCATCCATTCATGACAGAAACGAGTTCAGAACCGTCAAAAATGTAAAGATTTGTTTGATCTCCGATGGTTACAAAGAGAAGGTCGCCGATGATGAGATCTGCTCTTTCCGCAAAGGAGCGCGTACCGATGAAGAGAGAATCCAGCGAAGAATCTACAGCCTCACCGCCGTAAAGAGACACGGCAACCATAGCACGAAGCTTCGCATTTTTTTCTTCCGTAGAATCCGAGAAGATCAGATCCAGCGTTGCGGCAGGCGTATCGCCCAAGGTGGGAGACTCGGAGAAGGCAACGAGATACATATCCTTCACGAGCTTGATCGGAGCAATGTTTTCACTATAAAGGAGAGCCAAAATACCGTCTCTCATGCGGCTCTTTTCCGAAGCATCAAAGGTTCTGCCGCCGAGCTGCTGTGTTCCATCGCTCGTTCCAAGCAGGTACTGCACGTACAGATCCGCGAAGAAGGTGTAGTTATAAAGCGCGAAAATCACAGCCTCCTCACTCTCGCCTTCCATAGCGGCAAGATAGTTTACGAGGTTATAAATATAGGTCTCTTTCTCCACCTCGATCACAAGATCGCCGAAGAAATCGTTCACGTAGAGTTCATCAAGGATCACGCTACCGTTTTCACCGATCGTTCCACGCTCGATTCGGCCGTTTGCAAAGGTGATCTTCACCTGCTTGCCTACGGCGCCCTCAATCTCAAGCGCGATCGTGTCCGCAAGGTTGAAGCGCAGACGGGAGAGGATCGTATTGCCTTCCGCTTTTACGTAGGGCTTCGCCTCTGCTACCTGACGAACGTAGCCTGCGGGCGCGCTCACGTTACAGAAATCCTCGCTCTCTGTCATTGCGCGAACGTATTCCACCATTGCATAGGTGAGCATCTTTGCTTCCTTTGCAATTCCCTCAGCATCGGATTCGATCAGTGCTCTCGCGTAAGAGTCAATGCCGCAAGCGATCACGTGCTCGTTTTCACCGATCGTGATCACGATCTCGATCGCGCGGTTCGCTACGTTGGGGGCAACCGAATGGGAGAGGATATAATAGCCGCTCTCGGATTTGCCGAGTTCAACCGCTTTGCCCGCGATCTTGACGGTCGCGTTCTTAAATACGGTTTCGCTGAGCAGAAGGTTCAAGCCGATCTTGCTCTGCAGCGTCAGGCTCATTTTCATAGCCCCGGACTTCATAGAGGTCAGCTTTGCGGTTGCGAGGTTCTCTCCCTCCACAACCGTCAGAGGAAGGAACGTATAGCCGAACGCGCTATCGACCACGAAGCCCTTATGCGTTGCCGTCGCACCGAGCTGCCAATATTCCGAATCAAGGTCATAGCCCCAAATCACAAGGCCGATCGCATCCTCGGCAAGACACTTTGCAGTGAAGGCATAATCCTTACCGCCGATATTCTTGATCACGGTTTCGCCCGTGTACGCAAGATAGCCGTTTGCCTGCATATCAAGAGAGCCGTAATTGAAGTTACAGTTTTCATCAAAGGTGAACACAACACCCGCCGTAGCGCAAGGCGTTACGTTATAGAAGCTACAATTAACGAAGGATTTTGTGAAGGTTTCTGCTACCTTGCCGCCGAAGAAGGGCACGCTCTTTTCGGAAACGAAGGTAGAGTTCTTAACGTCACCGTTTATCGACACACCGTCGACATAGAAGATGCACTTCGCGTTTTCGATAATAAAGGTAGCGTTTCTCAGGCTCTGAAGGCTCTTGTTATTCAGATTAGAGAAATAGTCTACCTTCGACGACGAGGTCTGAACGAAGGTTCCGCCAAGGATCTCAAGACCGCCGCCGTAGAAGCCCTGGAAATTCAGTCTTTGGCATTCCACGGTAAGATTTTTTCCGTATTCCGTCGAGCCTGCGGCATTCTCACCGATCAGGACGTAAGAGTTCGTATCCGTCAGAAGCAACGACTTGCTCTTCTTTGCCACCAGTCTTGCACCGGGCGCAGAGGAATAGAAGTAGAAGTCTCCCGGCTTAAAGGTCATTGCGCTATTTCTCGTGGAGTCAGTTTCGAACGTCCATGTGAAGCCGTTCAGATCGTAATAATACTGCTTGCTCGAATCGCCACCCGAGAACGAGAAGGCGGTTTCGCTCGTCGACGTCATGTTCGAATAAAGCTTAACCGTATAGCCATTTTTGCCAAGGCTCGTAAGCTTTCCTTCCAATGCAGTCTTTGCCGCATCGGCATCCCCGGAGTAATAGGTGTATTCGCCGTTTTCCTTCACAGAGAAGAAGAGCTGCTCCTTGACACCGTCCAGCGTAAGGATAACCGTTTTACCCGCGAGCGCCTGTGCAAAGGGATCGGAGGAAACGTCCGCACCGTCTACCGTCAAAACGACCGTGCCGTCTTCGACAAGATAGTACACACCGTCCTCAAAAACGATCGGTTCGGCAAAGGAAACGTCATTGATATAGGCAGAGCCGGGAATCCAAAGCTCGGTGGTGTTCGCGAGGTAGTTCTTCAGAGTGACAAACGCGGTTTCGGCACCGTAATAGCCGTAAACCTTATAAACGCTCGTGCCGTCGGAAGCCGTGGACAGAGCCAAGGATTTTCCTTCGGGCGCGGTGGGATATGCAACCGCGAGATCCGCAAGCGTATCGGTCAGGATCGCATCGTAGGTAATGCTGTTCGTGCCCGTCATCGAGCCGATCACCTTCACGCCAACGAAAACGCAATCCGAGAAGGAGAGATTGTTGGTCACTTTGTCATCCTTGACCTGCGTGTTCTGGGAAGCGAAGGTCTGCTGGGATGCGTACGTACAAAGTTTCGCGCCGCCCTGCGCGTAGACCTCGATATCCGAAACCGTGTAGCGAGTGGAGCAGTGCTGGTGGTTCGGAAGCGCAAATACGGCCTGCGCGCTCTTGTTTGTGAGAACGATCTTTGCACCCGAAATCTTCACGGTGCCCGCAGAAACGAAGGGCATTTTCGCGCCGTGATAGGTATAAGTTCCTCCCGTAACGGTCAAAGCAACGGAGGCAACCTCAACGTTACCCACGATCGTGCCGACGGAATCGATCTCAAGATTTTCACCGTCGATCACGATCTTCTGGCTATCACGCTCACCGATACAAATCAAGGCATAGGTGCTGAGGTTCAAAATCTTACCGCCGAAAGCGGAGGACTTCAGCGTGAAGGTATTGTTCGCACCGTCCTCAAGACCGAAAACAGCCGCGGTCGCGCCAAGGTAACCCGAATCGTTGGAGTTGGACATGTTGATCACGCCCGTGATATTTTCAGCCACCGTCACCGTGCGTCCGTTGACGTCCAGCGTGATATCGCCGTTTGCAAGGCTTGCATACTGCGGCTGGCTACCGGTGGTGATCTTACCAAAGGGTACACCCTTGGTGAGAGTCATATCCTGATAGAGGGTGATCACGTAGGAGGCATCGGGCGCGTTAAAGAGCTCGTAGAACTTATCGCCAAGAGCGGCGGCATCGGGTGCTTCCGAGTTCAAAACGTAAACGATCTCTCTGGTCGCTACGTTTTCATAGGAAAGCGCGAGAGGCTCCTGCTTCGAGAAGACAACGCCGACCTCGGCACTTCCCGCCGCGATAACGAAGCCGTTTTCATCGATCTGCGAAAGAGCGGTGAGATCGAATACGGGCGTGCTGTACAGATAGCCGTTCTCGACCATCGAGCCCTCACCTGCCTCGCGGTAAGGCTTCGAGCCGATCTGCCAATAATCCACGGCAACGCCCCAATCCAGCGCAAGAACACCGGAAAGGTCTACGTAAAGCTTTGCGTTCATCGGATAGGTATTGCCCGCGATCTCCTTATTCTCTACGGTAGCAACGTTTACATAATGCATCACCGTAGCCTCGGCGATATCCAGATCCCAGTTGGGAACCTCGCCCGAGAAGCCGAAGCTGCAGTTGCTGTGTGTCAGCGTATGCGTTGCAACGGTGCTGTCACTCTTCGTGTACTCCGCTCTCTTCGTCGTGATCACGTCGTAGAAGTTACATCCCGAAAAGGTAGCCGTTCCGATCGTGCCGCTTGAGGTCATCGCAACCGTATCTGCCAGCAAGGGAATATAGGTGCCCGAGGTATTGATGAAGTTACAGTTCGTAAAGCTCATGGCTTTATGCGTATAGAGCATCATAGCCGTGCTGCTCTTCGTTACGATAAAGGTAGCGTTCTTTATTCCGTTTACCGTCGTGCTTCCGCTTGAATAAGTGAAATGTCCCTGTCCGGGTGCTTTATCGCGGGACGCGAGAAGGAAATACTTCGCCGTGCTGTTCTCTCTCTGAATAAACGTACCGCCGAGGATCAGCGCGTTGGAGCTGTACATATTGGTATTCACCTGCTTGCAGTACACGGTCAGGTTCTGCCCCTTGTCGGTAGAGGACAAGCCGCTTTCTCCGATACGAAGATATCCGTAGTACTTGTTGCTGTTCAGCGTCCTATCGTTGGTACGGAAGAAATACGCTGCATCCGGCACGTCAACCACGCCGCCGGGCACGGAGGAATAGATATACAGACAGGAGCTGCAGTCCAAAGCCACCTTGGCCGTGTTGTCGGTTTGACCCGTGATCGCCCAGGTATGGCCGTTCAGGTCCACCTTCATCGTATAGCTGCCCGAGCCATAGGTGTAGGTCGCGGCAAACGTTACGTCGCTATACAGAGTGGCCGTTTGCGACGCAGTGGTGTTTCGGAGAATATTTCTCAAATCGTTTGCATAGGTGGCGGCATCCGTATAATACGTAGTCGCGCCGGATTTAAGAACCGTCATATACACCTTGTCGGCACCCGAGGCAATAATTCTTTTGCCTGCCATATCGGCCGTTACGGTGAGATCCGAAAGAGCGGCATCCGCACCCTCTACGGTGAAAAGCCAGCCCGCGGCGGCATCATCCTTATAAAGGGTGTTGCCCTCGCCGTGATACAGACCGTCCGCAAATGCCTTGGGAACGATCGTACTGCCTACCGCAAACGTTTCTTCCGAACCGTCGGGATAGACAACCGTTGCCGCTTCCGAAGAATTCTCTGCAAATGCCACAACGGCAAACGCGCCGATCAGCAAAAGAACAGAGAGAGCCAGAAGCATGAGTTTCTTCATGTTTTTCATAGTGTCTCCTTTTTTCGGGACGATTTTTTTCGCACGTCCCAAGCGTTTTTAACATATAATCAAGCGAAGCGCATCTGCAAGCTTGCTTGCAAGTGCGCGAGCGCAGATTGCTCCGCGAGACCTTTGCGAATGCAAAGAGGTGCGATAGCATGCCTTGATTTTTCAAGGCGTCTCGCAAGGAGTATGATTGGCTTCGCCAAGTTATGAGTGACTTCGTCACGTTTGAATGTAGTTTTTGCTCGATGCGGAGAATTTGTGCAAGACGAGGCGTAAGCTCGCGAACGACCTGAAGCCGTATTCACATACGGCGATGGAAATGAGTCGAGCGACAACGCAGTATTTTGGAATTTATCCCTTCGAGCTTGCCTCGCGAAGGAGAAATTTCAAAAGACAAGGCGTAAGCTCGCAAGCGACCTGAAGCCGTATTCACATACGGCGATGGAAGTGAGTCGAGCGACAACGCAGTATTTTGGAATTTATCCAAGCGAGGGGCGGAGGATGGCGTAATAATTGCCCACCGACATCATTCGCATCAGTCTGACAGACGTGGAATAGGTATCGCTTGTAAGATGGGGAGTGGAAAGCGACAGAAGGTGATCTTCGCCGGTATACATGTAGAGCGCCTCGCTCGAGGTAAATTTAACCACGACGATATCACCGATCACGAGCGCTTGCTCACGGGGGAGACGGCTTCGGTCGGAATTTATCTTCGAGGTAGCGGTATAGCGCTGGGGCGTGAAATAACGGCGGCCGCCGTACAGAGTCGGTACGACCATGGAATAAAAGGCACTTTCCTCGTTCAGCTCATACTGCGTGAGCGCGGGCTTTCGGAAGAGGGATCTATGCACGTCCGTTTCCGAGAACGCGGTTGCAAGCCCCGCCTCCGCATAGATCGCATCGACGAGCGCGAAGCCGACAAGGCCCTGCGGATTGGATTTCTTCATTTTTTCTACCGCGGAAAGAAGCGACTTTTGCTCTTCGGCCGTTAAGGTTTTCGCCACCTTGGTATCGGGGCAGCTGTGCTTGACACCGCCGATGAGAGAGAGCGGGGAGCCGATCAGCTTCGTATCGCCCGTCACACGCACAGTGTAGCTTACTTCCTTCGTTTCGCCGGGAAGAACCTTCACGCTCGCGGTCAGCTTTCCGTTCTTTTCGGAAAAATCGCCCTTCGAATCCAGCGTCACGCCGCTTGGAAGAAGCTCCTCGACCGCAACGGTTTTCTCTTCTCTGCCGAGATTCTTCACGCGGAAGGTGTAGGTGATCTTCTCCCCGATATTCGCCGTTTTTCCTTCGGGATGCGAGGAAAGCTTTTCAGAATAAATATCCGAAAGATTTTGCATACGGTTCAAGGTGTTTTTCGGGATCTTGCCGTCATAGGAATCCAACGGCCTTACGATGGAAAGCGAGTAGATATAATTGCGCATTGCACCGCTATCGGCATCCTCTACCTCGCGGAAGAGATAGTTCGTGGACTCGGGATTGAAGAGGTATCCGCGAACGTTCATGTAGCGGATCGTCGGCTCATAGGTTTCCTGATCCTTGCTGTATCCGAAGCTTGCACCGCTGCTGTGCACGAGAACGCCGTTTCCGATATACATCATAACGTGACCGTATCCGCCCTTGCGAATGATGACCACGAGATCGCCCACCTCGAGTGCCTCTGTGAACTTCTTCTCCTCCGAGAGCCTTTTCGCTTCGGGAACGTTCAAGGAGGTGTTATTAAAGAAGTAGGGATATTCGGCTACACCGACCTCGCCGCCGTTCGTATAATGCAAGGCAAGGTTTCTCGTGGTGTAACGACTTCCGAGATCGATGCCGAGCGCGTTTCGGTAGCATTCGTAGGTGAATGCGGCACAGTTTACGTATCCCCATTTCTGCTCGGTGTAGTCCTCGGGCGCGTACTGCCCGATCTGCCAGCGGGTTTCCCCCGCATCCATCATGCGAGAATCGTCATACTGCAGGCGGTAGCCACGCTGCAGATATGCCTTTGCTGTGGCCAGCAGAGCCTTTTGCGCATCGGTGAGAGCGGCTTCATTCTCAGGCATCGTGTAATTCAGCGTTGCAAGCGTCACAGACGGACGGAGAACAACGTAGCGATCCGCTTTCTCCACATCCGAAAGAACCGCCGCACCGTCCGCAGGCGTGCAACCGTTCATTACCGAGATCAGAGCGCTTCCGTCACAGATATAGGCATCGGTTTTCTTATTCTTTTCAACAAGAAGGATATCACCAATCACAAAATCCGTAAGCTTCGGCACGGCACTCGTTCCGACAAGCTTCGCTCTCACGGCATCCGACAAGGCAGAGCCTCCGAACAGCGTGGGAATCACCGAGGCACGGATGTTTTCGATCCTTTCCGCTTCTTCGGTATCGGCCGAGCTCTCGGCAAGAATACGAGCAATCAGCTGATCGGGCGTGAGCGCCTCCTCAAACCTCGGCGCTTCGGAGAACGCGACGATATATATATCACGCAGAAGCTTGATCGGGGCAATGTCTTCGCTATACGTCAAAGCTAAAATGGCATCGCGCATACGATCCTGTTCCGAGTCCTTCAGGGTGCGGGCTACGAGGCTCTTGCACTCCCCCGTTTTCTTATCGCCGATCGAAGCCGCGGGCGCATTCACGTACGAGCCGTTCGTATACGCATCACCGAGGCGAACCGTATAGGAAACGGAAACGCTTCCCTTCGCCTTCACGGTGACCTCGGCAGAGAGCGCACTGCCTTCCGCAACGAAATCACCGCCGACGAGCACGGTGTTTTCGGGAAGCGTATCCTTCACCACAAGAAGCGCACGCCTACCCGCACGGCTCGTGATCTTCACGGTATAGGTAATTTCTCCGCCCTCGGAAACCGTGAGCGCGGGAGATGCGTATTTTTCAATATCCATTTTCTGTATCATTTTCGGATCGTTCTCCTTTGGAAAAATTATTATCAAGCAAACAAAAGCAACCATCGCTGCCGCCAAGATAGCGGCTATCGCTATTTTCATCCACGCTTTCATATCCAATCTTCCTTTCATACTATCTTTTTAAATTATAGCAAAGAAAAACGGCATTTTCATGCCATAAGCATTTTGTTTTGTGCCATTTTTTTACTTTCTATATATATTATTTATTATTTTCGTTAGCACGCGCGAATAAATAAAGAACAAAAAGCAAAAGAACGAGAATTCCCGTGAGGACGGGTGAGCCCTCGGGGCCGAACGCACCGCCCGAAAGAAAATGCTTGCGGCTCTCAAGCATAAAAACGGAAAACGAGGGCGCTGTGCCGCTGATCTGCACGCCGAAAAGACCGATGGAAAAATTCCACCCCGCATGCAAAAGAGACGGCGGAAGAATGCTCCGCGTTTTCTGCGTAAGCGAGGCAAACACCAAACCGAAAAGGAAAATATTCACAAGCCCGACGGCCGAAATCGCGGGGTTGAATATATGCATAAAGGAAAAAACGGCGGCGCTGATAAGGGCGGCTCGCACACCGCCGTAACGCGCGCAAAGGGACGACATCAGAAAGCCGCGACACAAAAGCTCCTCCGCGCTCCCCTGCACAAGATACGCAAGAAAAAGAAGCGGCGCGAAGCAAAGATGGGAAAGGGTTGCCCCCACGCATGCATACGCCCCGAGCGCGGAAAGAACGCCCACGGTCAAGGCGAGCAGTCCCATTCCGAGCGGAAGAAAAAGCAGGTAAATCGGTCGCGCGACTGCGCGCGAGAAATACAACACTTCGGCTTTTTCTCTACCCGAAAGCTTCAAAAAAAGGAGAAGCGGCAAGATTGCTACCGAAGTAAAAAGGAGCGAAAGAACGCCCGAAAGGGGCGATGACAGCGGCGAAAGCAAAAGCATCGCCAAGGAAGGAAATAAGGACAGAAGCAGATAGGCTACAAGAAAAGCGATGATCTCCTCGCAGAGACCGACGCGCTTTTCCACGGTATCGCTTCGGCCTTGCGAAAACAAGCGACGCAGCATCACAGAAGTGCCTCCTTGATTTTTCCGGAAATCTGATCGAGCGCCTCCCTGCTTGCGGAAAGCTCTCCGCGCAGCATCAGAAATACGCTTCCGTAGACGAGGGTGAGAAGCGTCGTTCGAAGGTTTTTCACGTATGTATCGCCTTCACCGCGCATGCCCGCAAGCGCGGAAAGCGCCTCCGTGAGCTTTGCGGCAAAGCCAAGAACGTCCGCATGATCCGAGAGGAACAATACGCCGCGGAAGTTCGGGTTTCCGATCCAAAAGCGCATATACGCCACGCAAAGCGCGCACACGCGCGCATCGAGATCCGAAAGCGCCTCCTCGATCGTATGACACATAAGAAGCCATTGCTCCTTGATATATGCGATGATCGCTTCTATGAGATCCTCGCGGCTTTTGAAATGCCGATAGGGTGCCGCGCAGGATACCTCGGCGGAAAGCGCCACGCGCCGAAGCGAAAAATCCACCGTTCCGTGCGATTCCAGCTCCTTCAGCCCCGCAAGGATCAAGCGTTTTTTTACGCTTTCTTCTATATAATTTTCTTCCATTCCGCGCCTCGTTCCTTTCTTTGTAAACATTGTTTACTTTTTCTCTTCCATTGTAGCACATTTTTCTGCATTTTACAAGAATTATTCAAAAATTTGTGTTTTTTTCTGTCAAGCCCTTGACTTTTTTTCTGAATTTGGTATAATAAAAGCATTAAGTTAACGGTGTTAACATAAAAAGTGAGGTTGTAATCATGAACGAGAGAATGCGCGGTCTCGGCGCAAAAAAATCCATTATCCGAGAGTTGTTTGAATATGCGAAGACGGTACGTGCCGAAAAGGGCGCGGACGCAATTTTTGATTTTACCATCGGAAACCCCTCCGTGGGCGCACCGAAGGTCGTGGCAGAGGCGATGACGCACCTCATCGAAACCACACCGCCCGAGATCCTGCACGGCTACACCTCCGCGCAGGGCGACCCCGCCGTTCGCGAGGCCATTGCCTCTTATATCCGCGATACCTATCAGGCACCCGCGAGCGCAGACCGCATTTACATGACCGTGGGCGCGGCGGCGGCGCTTTGCATCTGCTTCCACGCCATTCTGAACTGCGGCGACGAGGTTATCGTTCCCGCGCCGTATTTCCCCGAATATAAGGTGTTCGTTGAAACCGCGGGCGGCACGCTTCGCCCCATCCCCTCTCTGCAGGGCTCGATGAAGCCTGACGTGAATGCCATCCGCGCGGCGATCAACGATAAGACGAGAATCCTTCTTCTGAACTCACCGAACAACCCGAGCGGTGCCGTGATCGACGAAGGAAGCCTTACGGCGCTTTGCGCGCTTTTAAAGGAAAAGAGCGAGGAATACGGACACACGATCTATCTCGTCGGCGACGAGCCCTACCGCGAGCTGGTACACGACGGTGCCACCGTTCCTTACCTTACGAATTATTATAAGAACACGCTCGTTTGCTATTCCTTCAGCAAATCGCTTTCCCTTGCGGGCGAGCGCATCGGCTACGTGCTGCTTCATCCCGAATGCGAAAACGCCGCCGATATATACGCCGCCATTTGCGGCGCAGGGCGCGCATTCGGCTACGTTTGCGCACCGTCCATGCTTCAGTTCATCATCCCCTACTGCCTCGGCAAGACGAGCGACGTTTCCATATACGAGAAAAACAGAAGCATGCTCTACGAGGGGCTCTCCTCCTTCGGCTACGAATGCGTGAAGCCGGAGGGCGCTTTCTACCTCTTCTTAAAGTCACCCGAGCCCGACGCTTACGCCTTCCTTGAAAAAGCAAAGGCGCACGGTCTGCTCTTCGTTCCCGGCGATGATTTCGGATATCCCGGATACGTTCGAATCGCTTACTGCGTGCAGAATGAAACGATCGAGAAAGCGCTTCCGCGCTTCAAAGATCTTGCAAAAGACTACAATTTGTAAACAAAACATTTCTTTCGGAGATTTTTTCTTATGAATTTATTGGAAGAAGCCAGAATTGAGATCAACGCCGTTGATAAGGAGCTTGCCGTCCTTTTTGAAAAAAGAATGCGCGCCGCCGAGAAGGTTGCCACCTACAAAAAGGAGCATGGTCTTCCTATTTTGGATGCGGCGCGAGAGGCCGCCGTTATAGAGCGCGGCGCTTCCCTGATCGAGGACGAGGATCTGCGCGTCTATTACGTGCAGTTTCTCCAAAGCACCATGCAGATCTCGCGCGCCTATCAAAGCCGCCTGCTCGACGGAATGCGCGTCGCTTACTGCGGCACGGTGGGGGCGTTCGCACACATCGCGAGCCGCAAGCTCTTCCCCGACGCAAAGCATGTTGCCTTTGCCGATTTCGAGGCCGCCTACAGAGCGGTGACAAGCGGAGAATGCGACGCTTGCGTGCTTCCCGTGGAAAACAGCTCAAACGGCGAGGTCGGCCAGGTGACGGACCTTCTGTTTTCCGGCTCGCTTTACGTGAACGGTATGTTTGAGCTTGCGGTTTCGCAGGATATTCTGGTGCTTCCCGGCACGACCGCGGCAGACGTCAAGACCGTGATCAGCCATCCGCAGGCACTCGGCCAATGCGCCGACTACATTGCCGCGCACGGATATGCGGCAAAGGAATTTTCAAACACGGCGCTTGCCGCCAAATGGGTTGCGGAGAAGGGCGACCGATCGGTCGCCGCCATCGCCGGCGCGGAGGCCGCCGAGCTTTTCGGGCTTACGGTTCTTGAAAGAAACGTCAACAGCGCGCGCAACAACACTACGAAATTCGTGATCCTCTCCCGCGTTTGTCACGCACGCAAATCGGACGAGATGGGACTGCATTCCATCCTGACCTTCACCGTGCGCAACGAGGCGGGAGCGCTCGCGAAGGCGATCGAGGTGATCGGCCGCCACGGCTTTAACATGAGAACGCTTCGAAGCCGCCCCATGAGAAAGCTTCTGTGGCAATATTATTTCTACGTGGAGGCGGAGGGCAATATTGATTCGCCCGAGGGAGAATCGATGCTCACGGAGCTGAACGCCTATTGCGACCGCCTGAAGGTGCTCGGAACCTACGTAAAGAACGAAGCTTGACTAAATTAAGGAAGATTTTTTATGAATTTTTCGGTAAAACACGCGCTCGGTGAATACACCGTACATTGCGAAAGAGGCGGACTTGCGCGCATTGGTTCTCTTTTTGCACTTGACCGCAGAGTATTGATCGTTACCGACACGGGCGTACCCGCGGAATATGCCAAAAGGGTGGCAGAGGCCTGCGGCGAGCCTTACACCGTGACCGTCCCGATGGGCGAGGAAAGCAAAAGCCTCGAAACGATGAAAATGCTTTGCGAAAAAATGCTTTCCTTCGGATTTACGAGAAAGGACTGCGTGATCGCGGTGGGCGGCGGCGTTGTCGGCGACCTTGCATGTTTTGCGGCCTCCGCTTATATGCGCGGCATTGATTTCTACAACGTGCCCACGACCGTGCTTTCCGCCGTGGATTCCTCTGTCGGCGGTAAATGCGGCGTTAATCTCTCGGGAGTGAAAAACGTTGTCGGCGCATTCTATCAGCCGAAGGGCGTGCTTTTCGACGCCGAGGTTCTAAAGTCGCTTCCCAAGCGCCAGATCGCGGCGGGACTTGCCGAGGCGGTCAAGATGGCGGCAACCTTTGACGAGGATCTCTTCTCCCGCCTTGAGAGCGAAGAGATCACGGACGCGCTTTACGAGACGCTGATCTTCCGCGCCGTTCAGCTCAAGGCCAAAATCGTGGAGCAGGACGAGCGCGAGGGCGGACTTCGCAAGTCGCTGAACTTCGGGCACACCTTCGGACACGCGATCGAGGCGGCGGGCAATATGGAGCTTTGCCTGCACGGTGAATGCGTGGCACTCGGCATGCTTCCCTTCTGCTCGGACGAGGTGTATCAAAGACTTTATCGGGTGCTGAAAAGGCTTTCCCTGCCGACCGCGCTCCCCATGGACGCATCGCTCGCCATCCCCTATCTTGCGCACGACAAGAAATGGGGCGAGAGGGGCGTGGATATTATATTCTGCGAAAGGATCGGAAGCTTTGATATAAAAACCGTAACAAAAGAAGAGCTTCTTTCGATGATTGAAAAAGCAATTTCGCGCTACAAATAATGAATAATGCAAATAATACTTTTCATTTAAGGAATTTATTATGAAGAATACATTTGGAAACGCAATCAGCATAACGCTTTTCGGCGAGAGTCACGGAAGCGCAATCGGCGCCGTTCTTGACGGACTTGCTCCCGGAATCAAGATCGACGATGCGTTTATACAAAACAGACTTTTCCAAAGAAAGCCGAAGGCCGGTATCGGCACGGCAAGAAAAGAAAGCGACGAATATCGTTTTCTCAGCGGCGTATACGGCGGCAAGACCACGGGAACGCCGCTCTGCCTCATAATAGAAAACGCGCAGCAGCACAGCGCGGATTACGATGCGCTTCGCTTCACGCCGCGCCCCGGACACGCGGACTTCCCTGCCGAAAACAAGTATCACGGCTTTCAGGATACGCGCGGCGGCGGTCATTTTTCGGGGCGGCTGACGGCGGCACTCGTTGCCGCGGGCGCGATCGTAGAAGCGGCGCTCAGAGAGCACGGCATCTATATTTATACGCATATTCAGCGCATGGGGGGAATTTTCGACGACGCGCTTTGCGAGCAGAGCCGCGCCACGCTTGACGGCGCGGAATTTCCCACGATTTCCCGCGCGGCGGAAAGCAAAATGAAGGAATACATCATGGAAGCGGGCAAAGCGGGCGACAGCGTTGGCGGTATTCTCGAAAGCGAGATCCTCGGACTTCCCGCAGGGCTCGGCGAGCCTTGGTTTGACAGCTTTGAGGGCGTTCTCTCACACGCGCTCTTTTCGATCGGCGGCGTGAAGGGCGTGGAATTCGGCGAGGGCTTTGCCATTGCGGATATGCGCGGAAGCGAGGCAAACGATGCCTATTATTACAAGGACGGACGCGTACTGACCGAAACGAATCATAACGGCGGCATCGGAGGCGGTATTACGAACGGCATGCCCGTGCGCTTCCGCTGTGCCGTGAAGCCCACGCCTTCGATCTACAAGGAGCAAAGGACCGTGGATCTTTCCGAAAAAACGGATACGACGCTTACCGTAACGGGGCGGCACGATCCCGCCATCGTGCACAGAGCCGCACCCGTCGTGAATGCAATGACGGCAATCACCGTAGCAGATTTCCTGACCGCTCGCTACGGAACGGATTTTCTAAAGGTTGGCTTGAGGTAAAAAACAATGCTTTACGGCTGTATCGGAGAAAAGCTCGGCCACAGCTTCTCCAAGGAAATACACAACAAAATCAGCGCTTACTCTTACGAGCTGAAGGAGATCGCGCCCGACGCGCTTGACGCCTTCATGCAGGCAAAGGACTTTCGCGGCATCAACGTGACCATTCCCTACAAGGAAAGGGTGCTTGCGCATCTTGACGAGATCGACGAGAGCGCTCGCGCGATCGGTGCCGTCAACACCGTCGTTAACCGCGGCGGAAAATTATACGGCTACAACACGGATTTTTACGGCATGGAGGGTCTTATACGCCATGCGGGCATCTCGATCGAGGGCAAAAAGGTTGCCATTCTCGGAACGGGAGGAACGGCAAAAACCGCAAACGCCGTGGCAAAGAGTCTCGGCGCGGCAGAGATCTTAACCGTAAGCCGCAAAAAGGAAGCGGGAAGAATTCTTTACGACGAGCTCTATCAAAAGCACCGCGATACGCAGATCATAATCAACACGACACCCGTCGGTATGTATCCGAATGCGGACGTTTCCCCTTTGGATCTCACTCTTTTCAAAAAGCTATCGGGCGTGATCGACGCCGTTTACAATCCGCTTGACACGCATCTTATATGCCAAGCAAAAAAGCGTGCCATTGCCGCCGAGGGCGGCCTCTTTATGCTCGTTGCACAGGCCGTGCGCGCATCGGAGATCTTCATGAACACCGAATACGACGGCGCGCTGCTTGAAAAAATTTATAAAAGCATTCTCGCCGAAAAGAAAAACATCGTTCTGATCGGAATGCCCGCCTCCGGAAAAACGACCGTGGGCCGCATCGTTGCGCAAAAAATGGAAAAGAGCTTTACGGATACGGATGCTTTGATCGCGCTCACAAGCGGAGAAAGCATTCCCGACATTTTCAAAAAGTATGGAGAAAAGGAGTTTCGCCGCCGCGAGGCCGCGCAAATTCAAAAGGTTTCCGCTTTGGTCGGTGCCGTCATCGCAACCGGCGGCGGTGCAGTCTTGAGCCGCAAAAATGTAAACAATCTTATGCAAAACGGTCATATATTCTTCTTGGACAGATCTCCGGAGCTATTGATCCCCACAGAGGATCGGCCGCTCGGAAGCACCAAGGAGGACATTCTCAAGCGCTATGAGGAACGCTATGCGCTTTACTGCGACTCCTGCCATACGCGCATTGCGGCAGACGGCGATCCCGAAGAGATCGCAGAGAAAATCATCGAGGAGTTTTTGAAATGAAGCTTTTGATTCTGAACGGACCGAATCTCAATATGCTCGGTATCCGCGAGCCTGCGCATTACGGCAAGGATACCTACGATATGCTCTGCAAAAGGATCGAGGCACACGCAGAGGCGCTCGGCATTTCGGCGGAGCTGTATCAATCCAATCACGAGGGGGCGCTCGTGGATAAGATACAGGAGGCCTTCTTTAAAAAGACGGACGGCATCGTTTTCAATCCCGGTGCATACACGCATACGAGCATTGCGCTTCTCGATGCATTGAAGGCCGTTTCGATCCCTACGGTGGAGGTTCACATCTCAGACGTGGACAACCGAGAGGATTTCAGAAGGATCAGCTATATCCGCCCCGCATGCGTTGCCACGATCAGCGGACACGGCACAGACGGCTACCTTGAAGCCATGTCACTTCTGTACGAACGATTCAAAGGAGCTGACGAAAAATGACGGTTACGATCCACCCCTCGCGCGCCAAGGGCGAGGTTTTTGCGCCGCCCTCCAAGAGCATGGCGCACCGCCTTCTGATCTGCGCGGCACTTTCAAGCGGCACGAGCCGCATTCGTGGCATCAGCGACTCGGATGACGTACGCGCTACGCTCCGATGCCTCGAGGGACTTTCGATCCCTTACGAGATCTCGGGCGACCAAGTGACCGTTTGGGGCAAAGGTCTCTCCGAGATGACGCCGAAAAATCCTCTTTTCGCGGACGAAAGCGGAAGCACGCTTCGCTTTATGATTCCGATTGCCCTGCTTTGCGGAAGCGAGGTTTGCTTTACGGCAAAAAAATCCTTACTCGCAAGACCAATGAGCGTTTACGAGATGCTTGCCGCCGAGAAGGGCTTCATGCTAAAAAAGGACGAGGAATCCATCACGGTGAAGGGGCCTCTCACGCCCGGAGATTTCCGCATTCCCGGCAACATTTCCAGCCAATTTATCAGCGGCCTTCTCTTTGCGCTCCCGCTCCTCTCTGCCGACAGCCGTATCACACTCACAACGGCAGTGGAAAGCCGCTCCTATATCAGCCTTACGATCAAGGCGCTTGCCGAATTCGGCGTTACGGTAGGGTGGGAGGACGAGCATACGCTTTTTATTCCCGGAAACCAGAACTACAAGAGCCGAGAGATCAGCGTGGAGGGCGACTATTCCAACGCCGCATTTCTTGACGCCATGAATCTTTTTTCGGGCGAGGTGACGGTCAAGGGACTTGAGGAGAACAGCCTTCAGGGAGATCGGATCTATCGCCAATACTTCCCCATGCTGGACATCGGCGTTCCCACGCTTCATATCGGGGACTGCCCCGATCTCGGACCGATCCTGTTTGCGATCGCCGCGGCGAAGAACGGCGGCGTTTTCAGCGGAACGCGCAGGCTTCGGATCAAGGAATCCGACCGCGCGGAGGCAATGGCACGCGAGCTTCGCAAATTCGGCGCGACCGTGACGGTTTACGACGACAGCGTGGTGGTTTTTCCCGGCGCGTTTCACGCCCCCAGCGAGCCGCTTCTCGGGCATAACGATCACCGCATCGTAATGGCGCTTTCGGTTCTCCTTACCCACACGGGCGGAAGCATACAAGGCGCAGAGGCCGTGAACAAGAGCTACCCCTCGTTTTTCCACGATCTGACGAAGCTCGGCATTTCGGTCACCGAGCAAGAGGACCTATCATAAAATTGACAAACCAAAGGAAGAGGCGCTATCATGATAGAGAGCAAGACACAGCGACTGACACTTTCGGGCCTTCTTTTGGCCATCGGGATCATACTTCCCTACGCAACGGCACACGGCCTCGGGATCGCGGGCACCTTGCTTCTCCCCATGCACGCGCCCGTGCTTTTATGCGGCTTTCTTTGCGGCCCCATCTACGGCGCAACGTTAGGCATGACGCTGCCGATACTGAACTGCCTTCTCACCGGCATGCCCGTACCGTTCCCCATGCTCCCCATTATGTTTTTCGAGCTTTTGCTATATGGGCTTTCAAGCGGTCTTCTTTTCACGAAAACAAGGCTCGGAAAAACGAAATTCGGCATTTATCCCGCGCTCGCCATTGCGATGGTCTGCGGCCGCATTGCATACGCGGCTACGTTCTACGTTCTGTTTCTTATCGTCGGCAAGCTGAAGGCCTTGGCCATCGGGGCGGCAATCGCCACGGGGCTTCCCGGCATCATTTGCCAATTTCTTATTATCCCGCCAATTATTTTTATCATAAAAGAACGAGCAAAGCATCCGTCATAAAAAAGAAAAAAACCTCGCATTTGCAAAGATTACTTTACAAATGCGAGGTTTTTATTTCTCACACAAGGTTGAAAATCAAATTTCCTCCGCCTGACTTTGGAAGGTGGAAAGCTCTCTTGCGATCTGCTTCGGAAGATCCGAGGGGGTTACGCCGAAGCTTGAAAATTCTTTCGCGAGGGTATCCGCGGCGCGACCATGGAAATACGGGGCAAGCGCGGCGGCGACGATCGGCGAAGCACCCGATGCCGCAAGAGAAGCAAGGAAACCAGCAAGCACGTCTCCGCTCCCCGCCTTGGCAAGCGCGGAGGAGCCCGTGTGATTGATGTAAAGCTCTTCTCCGTCCGTCACGAGCGTTCCCGCGCCCTTGAGCACGAGGATACAGCCCACGTCCTTTGCGAATTTGCGCGCACTCTCAATGCGGTGCTTCTGAATGGTGGAAATGCTATATCCGGAAAGCCTTGAAAACTCCATGGGATGCGGCGTCAAGATCACGGTGCGCTTCGCATCGCGAATCGCCGCCAGGCTCTCTTCCCGATGCAAGGCAAGCGAATTGATCGCATCCGCGTCAAGAATGAGAGGTCCACCCTCGGAGGAAAGGAGAGCGAGGATCAGGCGGCCAAGCCCCTCGCTTTGCTCCGAGCCGCATCCGACGAGCGTTGCACTGTGCTTTTCGGACGCCTCGGCGAGCAAAGCGATCTGCGCCTCCGACAGATCCTGTGCGGCGGCAGTATTTTCGTAAATGACCTCCGGGAAGCGCGAAACGAGTTCATCGCACAGCGAGGGCGTTCCGTAGTATCGGATCAGCCCCGCGCCGCCGCGAAGCGCACTTTCGATGGAAAGCGCCGCCGCGCCGCGATAGGTATCACTTCCGGTGACAACCATCAGACTGCCAAACGTTCCCTTATGCGAATTATTATCGCGGGAAGGAAGATTTTTATATACCCAATTCTTCTCGATCAAGCGATTCGGGAAATGAAACGCTTCCTCCAGCTCCTCGGTAGGAAGCGAAAGATCGTCCAGAATAATATCACCGACGAACGAGCGCGCAGGATACGAAAGAATGCCAACCTTCACGAAGGAAAGCTCCACCGTGGCGCCCACGTAAATCGCATCCTCCGTCACGCTTCCGTCATCCGCATTGACGCCGAGCGGTACGTCCACGGCGATCTTCTGCACGCCGACGGCGGCCTTGACCTCCTTCGCCAAGCGGCGCAAATTGTCGGGGATCTCACCGCGAAGTCCCGTGCCGAAGATCGCATCCACGATGCAATCCGCCGCCGCAAGATTCATGCGGGATTCTTCCTCCTCCGTCAAAGGCAAAAGCGTGCCGCCCGAGGCGAGATAACGCTCCACGAAGGAGCGGCCAACGTCGGTTTTCTGCCCCGCCTGCAAAACGTCGTATACAACGACGTCATAATCGCAAAGCAGCTCGATCGCCGCGGCATATCCGTCCGCGCCGTTGTTTCCGCGCCCTGCGAGAATAACGATGCGACCGCCCTTTTCAATACGCTCTCTGACGACCTTTGCAACGGCGCGGCCCGCGCGAGATATCAGCTCCTGCATCGGAATCGAAAGCTTATTTTTGGCGTATGCATCGATTTCGGATATTTGAGGTGAGGTTACAAGCTTCATTTTTATGCCTTTCTTGGTTGTTTTTATCAAAAACCAAAAATTATTTTTGTGTTTTTTGTACAAAATAACAAAAACGTACTTTACAAATTGTTTTTTTTATGATATAATGGTATAAAAAATATGACAAAACGAAGGAGAGTGATTCTATGTCTAAAAAACTCATCATCACAATCGCGCGCCAATACGGAAGCGGCGGACGCGAAATCGGAGAAAAGATCGCGGCGGCACTCGGGATTCCGCTTTACGACAAGGAGCTTATTAAGGATGCGGCGGCGCAGGGAGATCTGCACGTGGACGTAATCAAAAAGAGCGAGGAAACCGCGGCAAACAGCTTGCTTTATACCCTGGCTATGGGCTCCAACGTTTTCGGAGCATCCATGTCCTTCGGCTACAAAATGCCTCTCAACGATAAGCTCTTTATTCTTCAATCCGATATTATAAAGAACTACGCCAAGGAGGGCAGCTGCGTGATCATCGGCCGCTGCGGCGACTACGTGCTTCGCGACGAGAGCAATATTCTGCGCGTCTTCGTATTCGGCGATTTGGATCACCGCAAGGAAAGAGTGATGCAGCGCCACCCCGACGTGAAGGAAGCACAGGTCGTGGATATCATCAACAAGACCGACAAGCGCAGATCCTCTTACTACAATTTCTACACCGGACAGAAGTGGGGCAAGTTCGATAACTACGACCTCACCGTTAATTCCTCCACGCTGGGAATCGACGGCGTTGTCGAAACCGTGGTGGACCTTGCAAAGAAAATGATGGATTGATCCTTCAAAAAGCAAAGCCGAGGCTAACAAAGCAGCCTCGGCCTTTTTTATCGGCGCGGCTTCGCTCGCGCTGTTGAGTTTTTCGACTGACAACGCAGTATTTCGAAATTTATACCACCTCTCGGTGTGGAAAGAGGTTAGAACTGCTCGGGATAAACGCCCTCAGCCTTCAAGCGGCGGAACGCCTCCACTACGGTGACTTTGTCCTCTTTGTAGGTTACGCCATACCATTTATCGGTGTTGGAGAGGACGCGGACGTCAGCCTTGCCCTCCTCGATCAGATTCGAAACGACGGTGGGAAGGAAGAACTCGCACTTTTCGGGATTCTTCGGAAGATTTTCCGTCAGGAATGCGGCGAAGCGCTTCGAGCACTCCTCGATATACGAGGGCGTGAAGCCCCAGAGGTTCATGGAAACGATCGCATCGGGATCAAGAACGGTATCCACGCCGTCCTCGGTATAATAGATCTCATCGCCGCGGATGCCGATCTTCGTGCGCTCTACGACCTCGGTGAGAAGATCGTTTTCATCCTTCGAGCAGATGCCGCGCGAAACCGTTCCCTGCTCGGTTACGGTATTCTTGATCTTATAGCCAACCATGGCGTAATGATACTTTTCGTCGTCCTGCGCGTTTTTAAGGAAGTCGTAGATCTTCGTGAAGGCATTCGCGCCGTAATAATCGTCCGCATTGATAACGGCGAAGGGGGCGTTTACGGTGCCAAGGCAGGTGAGGATGGCATGCGCCGTTCCCCAAGGCTTCTTTCTTCCTTCGGGCACAGAGAAGCCCTCGGGCAGAGCATCCAGCTCCTGATATACGTACTTCACTTCAATATCCTTGCCCTCAAGGTGCTTATCCATTACCTCGCGGAAATCCTTCTCGATCTCCTTTTTGATAATGAAGGTGACCGCCTTAAAGCCGGCGCGGATCGCATCGTAAATCGAATAATCGATGATGATATGACCTGCATCGTCCACCGTGTCGATCTGCTTCAGACCGCCGTAGCGAGAGCCCATACCGGCCGCCATGATCACAAGTTCGGGATTTTTCATTTTATATATCCTCCGAATATTATTTTCTTCGCTTGTATTTTATCACAGTTTCCCTACAATTGCAAGAGTCCCACGGCAAAAAACCATATTTTCAAAGGTTTTTGCTTGATTTTACAAAAAAAGTTGTAAACATTTTCCTTTTTACTTGCAAAAAACGATCAGGTGGTGTATAATAAAGTGAAAAAAATTTGAAAGGACATACTGTTATGTTGAATTTTAATCTTTTGCTTGAATCCACTACGACCGGAAACGGCGGCGGAATGTGGGGCACGGTCATTATGATCGGTCTTCTTTTTGTTTTCCTTTATTTCTTCATGATCCGTCCCCAGAAGAAGCAGGAGCGCAAGGATGCCGAGATGAGAGACTCTCTCGTTGTGGGTGATGAGGTTACCACCATCGGCGGTATCATCGGCAAGGTTATCTCCATCAAGGGCGAGACCTTCGTTCTCGAGACCACCAGAGAAAAGACCCAGATCCGCTTCCTGAAGGGCGCGATCCGCACCATCGACGTGAAGGTTGCAGAGGTTGCCGCAGCCGTAGCCGAGGCGAAGGAGAGCGAGGCCTCCGCAGAGGCAGAAGCAGATGCCGATAAGGATGCATCCGCAAAATAATTTTGTCATACCGACGAACATCCGCGCATACCCTTTAACACAAGGGCTTGCGCGGATCTTTTTTTCGCCGCCCGCATCACAATGCCGCACGGCAGGACGGTTACACCATGAAAACAAAGCGAAAAAGCATGCAAAAAACGCCGCAAAAGATGCTGGCGCTCGGATTTTTCCTATGCCTTTTTTCTCTTCTTGCGGTTCTTTTTCTTTCCGCGATGCTGATCCTTTTCACGAAGGATCCTCTTACGAACAGCGACCGCTTTTCTCCGCTTGCATTCGCCGCGGCAGGCGCTCTTGCGGGACTCGTGGGCAGAAAATGCGCCATGGGAAAGCCTTTTCTTCTCTGCCCCGCTCTTCTGATGCTGATCGGGCTTCTTCTTGGGATATTTCTTTCGGGCGGCCATATCGCGCCCTCCGCTTTGCTCTCGGAAGGGATCTACCTTGGAGCGGCGTATCTTTTCTTCTATCTTGGCGGCGCGCAGAGAAAAAAGAAGAGGCGGTATCACTGATCCATACGGTGCGGAGCATTTATATTTCGGCAATCGTTTTTTCCTCGGAAACGATTGCTTTTTTTATTTTTCCATTATATAATATTATTACGAACCTATCGAAGAGAGGAAAAACGATGAAAAAAATCACGGTGCTCGGATCGGGCAGCTGGGGGACGGCACTTGCACACACCCTATGCAAAAAGGGACACGAGGTGCTTCTTTGGTCACGCAAGGAGGACACCACCCGCACGCTGGAAAAAACGAAGGAAAACGAAAAATATCTTCCGGGCATCCGGCTTGACGGCATTCATTTTACAAGTGACATAACGGCCGTTGCAGACGCCGATATTTGCGTGATGGCGGTTCCTTCCTCGGCCATACGCGAAACGGCAATGAGGATCGCGCCTTATATAAAATGCGGTGGGGCTGTGGTCTGTGCGGCAAAGGGCTTTGATCCCGAGAGCGGAAAACGCCTTTCCGAGGTCATAGAGGAATGCATTCCCGAGGCATCCGTTTCGGTTCTCAGCGGACCTTCGCACGCGGAGGAGGTTGCGCTCGGACTGCCGACGACCAACGTGATCGCGAGCAAAAAAATCGGGGATGCACAGCGCGTGCAGGCGATCTTTACCTCACCAAGCTTCCGTATTTACGCATCGGATGACGTGATCGGCGTGGAGCTTGGCGGTGCTTTAAAGAACGTGATCGCGCTTTGCGCCGGCATCAGCGACGGACACGGCTACGGTGACAATACGAAGGCGGCGCTTATGACGCGCGGCCTTTCCGAAATGATCCGTCTCGGCGTTGCTATGGGCGCAAGGCACGAAACCTTTATGGGACTTTCCGGAATGGGCGACCTTATCGTTACCTGCACGAGCATGCATTCCAGAAATCGACGCGCGGGCATTCTGATCGGAAGAGGAAAATCCGTCGCAGAGGCGGAGGCCTCCGTCGGCATGGTGGTGGAGGGAATCCGCGCGGCGCGCTCGGCGTTTCTTTTGAAGGAAAGCCACGGCGTGGATATGCCGATCGTGGATGCGGCATACCGCTTGCTTTTCGAGGAAGCAAAAGCAGAGGACTGCGTGCGCGCGCTGATGGGGCGGCCTATGAAAAACGAAACCGAAAGGTATATTGAAAAGCAAAAAGAACTTTGAGGGCAAACGTTTCTCGAGAGTAAAAATCATCACCGTGAGCCATTTCTTTGGTTACTTTACCGAAAAAAGCATGCAATTTATATAAAGATGCACACACGCGCTTGACCAAGCGCGTGTGTGCGTGCTACAATGGAACAAACCGATTTTACACAGGGTACTTCCCTATCAAAGGAGAAAAGATATGAAAAATCCTCTTTTCGTTACATACGAGCAGTTTGGCGCCGTCGGCGACGGTAAGACCTGCGATATTGAGGCGATCGCCAAGGCACACGAATACGCGAACGAGCACCGCCTGCCCGTAAAGGCAAAGGATGATGCAACCTATTATATCAGCGGCAAGGCTTGCCCCGTTACGGTCAAGACCTCGACCGATTTCGGCAAGGCGCACTTTATCATTGACGACAGAGAGTGCGAGGCGCATAACAAGCATATTTTCTACGTTGCAAGCGACTGCGAATACTATCCCGTGAAGATCGACAAGCTCGATATGGGACAAAGATGGATCGATATTCCGCACGAGGGCAATATCTTCGTGAAGGTGAAAAACGAGAATAAGCGCGTTTACATCCGCTACGGCGCAAACCAGAACAACGGAAGCGCTCTGCTCGACTACTTCACCGTGGACAAGGACGGCAATATCGGCACGCTGATGGCGTGGCAGTTCGACGAGGTGACCGAGGCTTACGCCAAGTCCACCGACGAAGAGCCGATCACCATTCAGGGCGGTACGTTTACCACCATCGCAAACCTCGATCCCTTCGAAAAGCGCAGATATCATAGCCGCGCCTTCTCCTGCAAGCGCTCCCACGTGCATTTTTTGAACATGACGCATCTCATCACGGGTGAGCCCGAGCCTAAGGAGCATTACAGCTCCCCCTACGCAGGCTTCCTTTGCATCGAGGACTGCTATGATATCACGGTTGAAAACGTGACCTTCACGCCGCACAGAACCTATCACTACACGATGGCAAACGGCGTTGTCAACGCGATCGGCACGTACGAAATGAACGGCGGCGGCACGATCGGATTAAAGCTCATCGGGTTGAAGCAGACCATCGATATCATGGACTCGCGCTATTGGGGCTTGATGGGAACGAACTTCTGCAAGGATATGCTGCTGAAGGATTGCAAGATCTCGCGCTTTGACGCACATTGCGGTGTTCACAACGTGACGATGCAGGGCTGCGAATTCGGCTACGTGACGATGGAGGTTATCGGCTTCGGTAATTTCCTCTACGAAAACGGAACGAACCACGGCACCCGCTTCTTCCTTCTGCGCGGCGACTACGGCTCCTTCTTCAAGGGCGACGTTACCATCCGCAACGCGGTCTGGGAGGCCGTTCCCAACAGCGTGACCGGAACCTCCTTCTTCTTCAACGCCTCGAATAACGGCACGCACGATTTTGGCTATACCTGCGAGATGCCGAAGCATATTCTGCTTGAAAAC
The DNA here is from genome assembly GCA_045630385.1 of Eubacteriales bacterium. Lineage (GTDB taxonomy): Bacteria > Bacillota > Clostridia > Oscillospirales > CAG-272 > UBA1740. The sequence goes on from JAZQTA010000054.1 coordinate 32,347, forward strand.
GTTCTGATCGATGACAGCCGCGTTGCAGAGGATCAGCCCGAGCCCTGCATCTTCAATTCCTACTGCAAGGACCTTGAGGGCGAGCGTCCCTTCCCCTACGTTCTGCCCGAAACGGTTACCTTGAAAAACGTTCGCACAAAGAGCGGCAAGCCCGTGAAGATCTTTGCAAACGAAAAGCTTTTCGAGGGCGTTAAGGTGATCATCGAAGACTAAAACACGTATTTTTTGAAGGACAAAATTTCGAAAGAAAATGTCCGAAAATTCTATTGTTTATCCTCGCTTCCTCTGCTATAATGGAGATAGCAGAGGAAGCATTTTTATTGCAAAAAGGAGATTTGAGCGCAATGGAAGAAAAGCTTTTCGTTACCTATGAGCAATTCGGCGCGGTCGGCGACGGCAAGACCGATGACCACGAGGCTATGATCGCGGCACACGCCTATGCGAACGAGCACCGTCTACCCGTGAAGGCGAAGGACGATGCGACCTACTATATCGGCGGCAAAGAAAAGCCGATCGTTATCAAGACCTCCACCGACTTCGGAAAGGCGCACATCGTGATTGATGACAGAAACTGCGAATCGAGCCATCCCGATCATATTTTCTTTATAAACAGCGATTTTGACTACTATCCTGTACATATCAACCATATTGACAAGGGTCAAAGGAAAATCGATATTCCGCACGAGGGCAACATTTTCGTATCGGTGCTGAACAAAAACAAGCTCGTTTATATCCGCTACGGAGCGAATGCGAACAGCGGAACGCCCGTGCGCGATTACTTCACCGTGGATAAGGACGGCAACATAGGCACGCTGATGGCATGGCAGTTCGACGAGGTGACGGATGCGAAGGCGAAGTCCACAGACGAAGAACCGATCACCATTCAGGGCGGTATTTTTTCCAACATCGTGAACCTTGACGAGCTGGAAAATCGCCACTACTACGGACGCGGTATACTCTGCACGCGCTCGCACGTGCACTTCTTAAATATGACGCATCTCGTGACGGGCGAGCCCGAGCCTGAGGAGCATTACAGCTCTCCCTACGGCGGCTTTCTGAACGTGGACGAATGCTATGACGTGACGGTGGAAAATCTTCTGCTCACGCCGCACAGAACCTACCATTTTACGATGGCGAACGGCGTTCGCAACGCGATGGGAACTTACGGCATCACATCCGCAGGCTCGATCGGCTTGAAGCTCATCGGCTTAAAGCAAACGATCGACATTATGGACGGCCGCTACTGGGGGCTGATGGGCTCGAATTTCTGCAAGGATATGCTACTGAAGGATTGCGTGATCTCGCGCTTTGATGCGCATCAGGGCGTTCACAACGTGACCATGCAGAACTGCACCTTCGGCCATCAAAAACTGCAGATCATCGGCTTCGGAGAGTTTCTGCTTGAAAACTGCGAGGCGTGCGGCACCGTCTTTATGCTTCTACGCGGTGACTACGGCTCGTTCTTTAACGGCAACATGACCGCTCGCAATTGCGTTTGGAAAATTCTTCCCTACGATAAGGTTGGATATATCCTTGCCGCGGGCAACAAGGGAACGCACGATTTCGGTTACCCCTGTATGCTTCCGAAGCATCTTGTTCTTGAAAACCTTCTGATCGACGATACGGCCGCACCCGCGGACTATAAGGGCACGTACGTTTTCAACAATTATGATGCCTACGATGAGGCATTCGAAAAAGGAAAGCCTTATCCCTACGGATTGCCCGAAACCGTGACGCTGAGAAACGTGCGCACGAAGAGCGGCAAGCCCGTGAAGATCTTCGAGGACGAGCGGCTTTTCCCCGGCGTAGAGGTTACGATCGAGGATTGATTTTTCAACAGATAAAGAAAACGCCATTTTATAAAAACGCAAATTCTCAAAGCGAATGCAACGGTAGCCCCCGGGGTATCATTTAGTATGAAAAAACGGCGAGTTAATTTTCAAAGTAAATGCAACTCTAAAGCGCACCGTTGCATTTACTTTGAAAATTTAATGTAATGCAATTGATTTTTCGATTGTTTTTTATGAAAGCCTTGACTTTCTTTTCAAATTATGCTATAATTAAAAAAACGTTTTGGGGCATTAGCGCAGCTGGGAGCGCACGACACTGGCAGTGTCGGGGTCAGGGGTTCGAATCCCCTATGCTCCACCAAAATAAAAAGACGAACCTCTGAACTGAACCCCTAAAAACGGACATTGAATAAAAAAGCCTCTTGTAGTAGAATAGAAATATCTACTGCAGGAGGTTTTTTGTATGGCAGGAAGAAAAGGAATGAAGCATTATCCTGAAAGTTTCAAATTACAAATTAAG
>JAZQTA010000055.1:0-4243 GCA_045630385.1 Eubacteriales bacterium
CCTGCATGGCGGTATTCGCGGCTTTGATAGAAGATTTTGGCAGATCTCCGAAGAGGGCGAAAACGCGCTGAAGCTTTTTTACCACGCAGAGGACGGAGAGGAAGGCTTCCCCGGCGCACTTGACGTAACGGTGATCTACCGTCTCGTGGGGGGCGATCTTTTGATCGATTATACCGCTGTTCCCTACGCAAAAACCCCCATTGCATTGACCAATCATGCATATTTCAACCTCAACGGCTTCGGCGGAACGATCGATTCGCACGTATTAACGCTTTATGCGGATCGCTATACCGAAATGAATGCGGAAATTCTGCCCACCGGCAACCGACCCGAGGTTTATGGCACCCCGTTCGATTTCACGACGCCGCACGCCGTCGGCGAGCGCTTCTCGGAGGCCTTCACGGGATATGATCATAACTTTATCCTCTCTCCTTCGGAAAAGAGCGAGGTATGCGGCGTTTCCCTCCCCTTGGTGGCAACACTTGTCGGCGAAACGCTTCACATGCATACCTACACCGATCAAAAGGGCGTGCAGGTATACACCGCAAACTTCCTGAATGGCGAGCCGCACTTCAGCGGCGGAATCAAAAGGATCAAGCACGGCGCAATCTGCCTTGAGACACAAACAGAGCCGGGTGCTATCTCTCGCGGCGAAATCTTCTACGACAAGGGGCAGATTTATAAACATCAGACGGTGTACTCCGTAAAACGCAGAGTGTGACATGAATATACGCTTTTTAGGAACCGGCTTCGGTCCACTGAAAACAAAAAAGAAAAACACAAAAGACTTCAGGCGCCCTGCCTCTCTTTTGGTGGATGATGCGATTCTGATCGATGCCACAGAAAAAACGATAGAGTTTGCCGAGGACTATGGGTTATCGGGTCTATATCGTGGCGTTCACACCGTTCTTATCACGAGCGGCGATATCGAACGTTTCTCTCCTGAAACACTATTGGCACTTGCCGACAAGAAAAAGGAGCTGCACGTTTATGCCAATACGGATGCATTGGCAAGTTTTTTGCCTCATCCTGCGATCATCCCCCACGAGGTGAAAGAGAATGAGATCTTCGACGTGCAAGGGGCAAAGGTCATTGCGCTCCCTACTGTCTATGCCGCTGAAAGCGGTGCACGGGCAATCGGCTATGCCATTTGCACCAACCGCTCGCTTCTCTATCTACCCGATGGTGGATTTTTGCATCCCGATGCGTGGGCGCTCCTTCGAAAGCTGCATTTTGACCACGCGATCCTCGGATGCCCGACGGCGGATGCACCCATCGGCGCCGCTTCTGTAACCCAATCTAATTTTGAGATAGCAAAAATTTTACGCACGATTTTCGTGGATGCGGGTATGCTTTCAGAATCCGCTCGATGCTTTTTGACCGAAATTCCAACAGATAAGAAACGTAGCATTCATGAAGCGCTTCTTGAAATTGCCAAGAACGAAGGCTTTACGGTGGCTTACGACGGCTTGTACATGAACGTATAGCGCCGCCTTTATGAAATCTTGCTCGAAACTTACCAAAGCTCTTGACTTTTTCTATAATCTATGGTACAATATCTTGAAATCGTTGAGAAGAAGAAGTAACCCTTCAAAAAAGCGCAGAGAGATGCCGTTTGGTGCGAGGCATTGTTTTTTGTTTGGCGAATACGTCTTTGAGTGTGCATTGAAATTTTGCCATTGGCAGAACGCGTAGGTTGCATCGGGTGGCACCCGTTACCGTGCTGTATCCGCTGTGCGGATCATAAGGCGCTTTTCCGAAAGGAAAGCGCGAATCAAGGTGGTATCGCGGTCTTTCGCCCTTGGGTTTTCCCAAGGGCTTTTTTATTTGTTATTATAATTTGAAAGGAAATATAAAAATGAAAATCTATGACGAGCTGGTAGCCAGAGGGCTTATCGCCCAGGTTACAGACGAGGCTGAAATTAAAAACCTCGTAAATGCAGGAAAGGCAACCTTCTATATCGGCTTTGACCCTACGGCAGACAGCCTTCACGTTGGCCACTTTATGGCGCTCTGCCTGATGAAAAGATTGCAAATGGCCGGCAATAAGCCTATCGTTTTGATCGGTGGCGGTACCGGTCACATCGGTGACCCCTCGGGAAGAACCGACATGAGAACGATGATGACCTCCGAAACCATTCAGCATAACTGCGACTGCTTTAAAAAGCAGATGGAGCGTTTTATCGAATTCGGCGATGATAAGGCCATCATGGTAAACAACGCCGATTGGCTTCTTGGGCTTAACTACGTAGAGCTTCTTCGCGACGTAGGCGCATGCTTCTCCGTTAACCGCATGCTGACCGCAGAGTGCTATAAGCAGAGAATGGAAAAGGGACTTTCTTTCCTTGAATTCAATTATATGATCATGCAGTCCTACGACTTCTACCATCTTTACAAGCACTACGGCTGCAACATGCAGTTCGGCGGAGACGATCAGTGGTCCAATATGCTTTACGGAACCGAGCTCATCCGCAAAAAGCTTGGCAAGGATGCTTACGCTATGACCATCAACCTCCTTCTTAACTCCGAAGGAAAGAAGATGGGAAAAACGCAGAGCGGCGCCGTTTGGCTTGATCCCAATAAGACGTCTCCCTATGATTTTTATCAGTACTGGAGAAACGTAGGCGACAAGGACGTCCTTAAATGCATCCGTATGCTCACCTTCCTTCCTCTTGAAGAAATTGACAAAATGGACACTTGGGAAGGCGCACAGCTCAATACCGCGAAGGAGATCCTCGCATTCGAGCTTACCAAAATGATTCACGGCGAGGAAGAAGCGATTGCTGCCCAGAATGCCGCACGCGCATTGTTTGGCGCAGGCAACAGCGATCTCACCCCCTCTGTCGAAGTAGCGGAAGATGCTCTGATCGACGGTAAGATCGACATCAATTCTCTGCTCGTTCTCGGAAAGATGGTTCCTTCGAGATCCGAAGGTCGTCGCGCAATCGAGCAAGGCGGCGTTACGGTTGAGGGAGAAAAGGTTACAGACTTCAAGGCAACCTTCACCAAAGAACAGCTCGCAAACGGCGTGCTTATCAAGCGCGGCAAGAAGAGCTTTGCAAAATTTATTCTGAAATAATATGCAAAAAAAGAAGCGAGGCAGAAAACAATCTGCCTCACTTTTTTTGTAAAAAAAAATCAAATATTCAAGACAACAATTGCGAGAACGCCGAGCAGCAATCCGATTTTTTGCCACATCGACAATTTCTCTTTATAAACCGTCAAGGACAAAATAGACGCCGTCACGATACCGCCCGCCGAAATAATCGGAAACATAACCGATGCCGCCATGCGAAGCGAAAGAAACATTACCATGAGGTTCACCGCGCCATTAGCCGCGCCACAAATCGCAGAAAGCACCGCACCGCGCTTAATATACGTAACAACGTTCTTTTTCTCGAAGACCAATGCAAAAGCAAGGATGGCAATAAAGGTGAGAAGCAACGCAACAATCATAAATTCATTTTTATATGCGCCATTAAACTTCAACTGCTGATCCTTTTGGAATGTGGAGCATCCGCCGCCGCCAATGAACGCAAGGCAAACGTAAAGCGCCCATTTCGCCGTCAGCGGCTTCTTCGCTTCCGCTTCGGAAGCTTCGTTATTCTTTTTGTTTTTCGACGGATCCAGCTGAACAAGGAAAATCGAAACCATCAAAAGAAGGATGCCGATCAAAAGCAAATAAGAGAACTCCTCATTCCAAGCAATCAAGCCGTAAATGCTGGGGATCAAAAGCGAATAAGATGTAATCAGCGTTGTCAGCGACAGAGGGCCTTCTTTGATCGCGAGAAAAGAAAAAAGAATGCTAAAGCTATAGGTTAATGCAAATCCAATCGCATGCGGCACAAAGCTCCAAGTAAAATTCAGTTTTCCACCGCCGGCAATCAAAAAAAACAGCAGTGCCACCAATGCAGATATTGCAGAAAACGTATATACACCACCGGAATTTTTTTGATTGTATATCTTTTTTGTAACGTGTTGCGCTGTAAGTCCAAGCACAACGAGAATCAATAAAAATGCATTCATGAAACATCCTCCAAATCAAACACACCTATTCTATCACAATCCAAGAAAAAAGTAAAGCCATTTAATAAAAATATAGAATCGAGTAGGTGAAATTTAATCCACCTCTCACACCACCGTACGTGCCGTTCGGCATACGGCGGTTCAATTCAAAATTAAATACGTGCTACCTTTAGGTAGTAATCGGAAAGACTGACTAAGCCTCGCTTGGTCAGTTTTT
>JAZQTA010000056.1:0-5042 GCA_045630385.1 Eubacteriales bacterium
GATCGAATTCTCCGGCTCGAAGGAAAACAATATTATCTTCGACGTCAAGTCGCTTGAGCGCTTTGAATTCACGGGCTTTGACAATATGTCGGTCTTTTACGACGATACGCCCGAATGCCCCTCGGACGAGCGGTATAAGATGATTGCCTGGGGGCAGGGGCACGCCGCTCTGATCTGCCTCATGAGTGCGGACGGCATCCATTTTGAGAAGAGCCTTTTCATGACCGACGACGGAGAGTTCGATTCGCAGAACCGCGCGTTTTACAGCCATGCGCACGGCAAATATTTTTGCTATTATCGCGGCGAGCACGAGCCGGGTGCGGACGTGCCCGTAATGGATAAATCCTATACGGATCGAACGGCGAACGCGCTCTTTGATCCGGAGAAATTTTTGATGCGCGAGCCCGGCGCGGGCACGTATTCGATGATGCGCGACGTGCGCGTGGTCGAATCGAAGGATTTTAAAAATTGGTCGAAGCAAAGGCGTATCGAATATAACGGAAAAGACTTCCAGATGTATAATAACTGCATCTTCCCCTATCCGCGCGCGCCGCATATCTTTATCGGCTTTCCGCTTCGCTACGTGGAGCGCAAGGCCTGGACGAAAAATTACGACGAGCTTTGCGGCAGGGAGGATCGCCGGGAGAGAATGAAGATCCTGGCGCGCCTCGGCCTTGCGGTCACCGAGGGCTTTTTCCTTGCAAGCCACGATGGATACGCCTTCGAAAAATACGATGAGGCCATGTTTCCTCCGCCGCCCGTAAATCCCGAGGGATTCGTGTACGGTGACGGAACGGCAACGCCCACGGTGGTCGAGATCCCGTCCGAGATCCCGGGCGCTGACAACGAGTATATGATCTATATCCGCGAAAGCTATCGCACGGCACGCGATTGCTCCAAGCTCGTGAAGTACACCACACGTCTTGACGGCTTCGTTTCTCTGCACGCAGGGGGCGACGCATGCACCGTGACAACCAAGGAATTTATTTACAGCGGAGAGAATCTCTTTGCCAATATCGCAACCTCCGCGCACGGAGGCGCGTATTTCACGCTTTCCTCGGGGGAGGAGGTATACACCTCCTGCGAGATCTTCGGCAACTCTGTGGATAAGAGGGTTCGATTTGAGGATGACGAGGCCGTGAAGCGCCTTGCGGGCAAGCCCGTCACGCTTTCGGTACAGATGACCGACTGCGATCTCTACGCGATCAAGTTTGAGTGAGAAGCGAGAGAGACATGCAAAAAAAGAGAATGCTTTTGGGCTGTGCTTATATCGTTTTGAGTGCGGTCATTTTCGGGTGCATGCCTTTGATGGCAAAGCACCTATATGCCGACGGCGTGAATTCCATGACGCTGGTGGCGCTTCGCAACACGATTTCTCTTCCGTTTCTTTTTCTCATCGCGGTGCTGAATAAAGAGCCGTTTGCGAAAAGGGCTGTGGATACGCTTCCCGTGCTCGGGATCGGCGTTCTCGGCTGTGCGGTCACGCCGCTTCTGCTTTTTTCCTCCTATAACTATATGAACAGCGGCGCGGCGACGGTGCTTCACTTCGTGTACCCCGCTGTGGTGCTTCTTATGGAATTTATTTTCCTTCGCGGCGGCGTAAGGAAAACGAGCGTGATCGCGATCACGCTTTGCATCGCGGGCATTGCGCTTTTCTATAACCCCGCCGAGGGGCTGAGCCTTACGGGTAGCGTGCTTGCACTCGCCTCGGGCGTGGCGTACGCCGGGTATATCTTTTTCCTTGGGCACTTCGGAAGGCGCGGGATGGGAAGCTTTGCCTTTGCTTTTTTTGCAACGCTTGCCGCCACGGCGGTGATGTGGCTCGCGTGCCTTGCAAGCGGTGCGGTTTCTCTGCCGCGCTCGGCCTTCGGCTGGGGGCTTTCGATCGTGTTTGCCTTGGTGATCAATATCGGCGCGGTGATGCTCTTTCAGAGCGGTGCTTTTATCATTGGCGGCCAAAGAGCGGCGATTTTAAGCACCTTCGAGCCGATCACGAGCCTTGTCGTCGGCTATTTTGCCTTTTCCGAGGCGGTCACGCCGCTTTCCATTCTCGGCTCGGTGCTTGTGATCGCCGCTTCGCTGGTGACCGCGCTGGGAGATGGGGAAGAGAAAACGAACGAAAAAAAGAACGAAGGATCGGAGGAATCCCATCATGAAAAATAAAAAATGCGCGGTGTTTATCCTGCTCGGGCAATCCAATGCCGTGGGGCACGGTGTCCCGATGAAAAAAGAGGATACCGTATCCGTACCGATGCAGAACGTATTCGGCCTTTCGCGCGAGAAAAATCAGAGCTACGATGGCGCGGCGCTTTGCTTTGAGGGTTACGTGACGGCGGGGATGAACCTTGCCGAGGAGCAGGACGATACCTATTCGGTGGCAAACTGCCTTGCAAAGCGGTGGCAGGCCGAGATTGATCGGGGCGCGGCGCTTCCCGATCTTTATATCATTCATATCGCCATCGGTGCACAGGGCGTCACGAGCACGTATATGTGGTATCCCGAAAGAGAGCCGGTGCTGAAGCCCGGCAAGCTCGGCACGGTGGATATTTCGCTCTATCCCTTCACGGAGCATATTCTCTCTCTGCTGGACGGTTATTTTAAGGAAGCGGGGAAGGAATACGAGGTGATGGGCCTGCACTTTCGCGGCGGCGAGAACGATACCACCGTGGAAAAGGAAGTCTTGGAAAAGGAGCTTTTCGATATTTATACCCGCATCTTTGACGGCTTTGAAAAAAGGCTCGGCAAATACCCCTTGGTGCTTCATAAGATCGTTTGCCCCGACCGATGCATGGATATGGATCCCACGGGCGTGAAGCTTGAAAGAATGCATTATATCAACAGCGTGTTTCTGCGCCTTGCCGAAAAATACGGCGGCGAGATCTTCGATGCCACGAAGGCGCCGCAGTTCATCCCGAACGTGCGCGGTAACGGTATTTTCATTGGCGACTGCGTGCATTATACGCCCGAGGTGAACGGCTGGGTGGCAGAAACGATCCTTGAAGAATATAAGAAAAAAATTTCTCTTTAAAGATGAAGGAGAGCTTTTATGGTAAGTAAGGAAGTATCGGTGCAGGAACAAAAAAACGCTATCGAAAAAATGACGGATGCGGCGCTTTCGAAAAAGAGAGAGGAGCACCGCGCGCTTTCCGAACAGCGAGATCGGCTGATGAAGCGAAGAAGGGTGCAGGAGCGGAGCGTTTTCGGCCGTGCGGCCGCGCTCTTTCGCTTTCCGTTCGGGGGAAATGCCTTCTCGGCAATGTGGGATGCTTGTCTCTTTTTGGGCGCCACGCTGATTTTCGCAACGGTGGCGAGCTTTGTTGTGCTTGGCATGCTGATTTGCTTGGTCCTGAACGGGATCTATACCGTTCTTTTCGGCTTGTGCTATCCGTTGTTTGTGCTTTTTTATCTTGCGTTTGGCGGGGCGATCTCGGCACGCACCGAGGCGCGGCTCTCCGCGGTGGAGGAAAAGCTCAAAAGGATCGATATGATCGCGATCGAGCGGGAGATCGCTCTGCGCGAGCGCAAAAGCCGAAGCGCGGACTCTTCTTATAAGGCTTCCTCCTCGGGTGTCGAGAATACGGAATATTATAAAGAGCAAAGGGATAAATATTACCGTCAGTATATGGGCTTTCCTCCGAAGGAGGAGAAGGGACTCTCCGACCTTGCCACAGATACCGCGCTGGATATTGACGTCGGAGATTATTAAGGAGATTTTTATGGAAAAAAGGATTCCTTTGATCGTACAGAGAAATAAGGACGTGGAGCATATCATGCTTGCGGGGGCGCGCTGCGGCGTGCACGGCCATGGAAAGAAAAATCTCGGAAGGCTTTTCACGATGCTTTGCGTAGCGGACGTGCATCAGTCCTATGCGCAGATGGAAAATGCGATTGATTATCTCAATTTTTACGATGCCATTGATTGCGGCATTTCGCTCGGCGATATGCAGGCGGGCAGCTATTCGGATTCGGACGGCGTTTGGTATCAAAACGCGGTGGCGCGGGCAAATAAGCCCTTTTTCACCGTGCTTGGCAACCATGACGGCGGCAATTACGGCGTTTTCACGGAATGCGGCACGCCGCGCAAGACCTTTGAAAAATTCATTCGCCCGAACGCGGATAAGATCGGCATCGAGGGGCTTTCGCACGCGTACTATATGAAGCTTTTCGAGGATCATAAGATCGCGCTGATCGTTTTGACCAACTACGATTATCCCGACACGCGGGACGAGAGCGGCGAGCCCCTGGTGGATCGCAGCTACGAGGTGTATTCGCAGGAGCAGACCGATTTTCTGATCGACTGCCTGAAAAAAATCCCTTCGGATTATCATCTGATATTGGCGGCGCACAGCCACCCTTATAAAAAGGCGGTCGAGCCCTGCGCCTTCTCGCAGGTGCATGATTACAGCACGAACAACCCTTACGGCAATAACAACATGATCCCCGATATTATCGACGCGTGGAAGCACGGCCGAGCCGTGAAGGGAAGCTATGCCCCCGAAATTCTTACGGATGCTCTTCCCACGGTCACGGTGGATGCGGATTTTTCCGCGCGCGGAGAGGGGAATTTTGCCTGCTACCTCATCGGGCATCACCATTGCGATTTCGTGGGATGGAACGATAAGTACCGCGATCAGCGCATCGTTTCTCTCGCGGCGGCTGCCTTCGATCTGTATCAGAATGAATGGACGGATCTTCCGCGCACCGAGGGAACGAAGGCGGAGGATCTTCTCACCACCCTTTCGCTCGATACCGAGAAAAGAGAGATCCGCCTCGTGCGCATCGGCTCGAATTTCACCGTGGAGCTGAAGGAACGCACCTATTACGTGACGAAATATTAAAATTGAAAATAATTATTTACAAAATAAGAAAAACGGCGTTTAAAACAACGCCGTTTTTTCTGTAAAATCTTTAAATCTGCGCATACCGTCGGAGATGTATTTGTCCTTTTTATAGGCAAGGCCGACCTGCACGGGGATGGCGGGGGCAAGAGGAATGGCTCGGACGGCGCTTTCCTTTTCGATCAGAGCGTCGAAAAGACAGCC
>JAZQTA010000057.1:0-82187 GCA_045630385.1 Eubacteriales bacterium
CACTTCTGGCGTCATCAGGCGCTTGAAGTCGGAGGAATCAGACTTTCCGAGATAATAAACGGAGATATCAAATTCTACCGAGATCACAATATTCACGGCGTTATCGAGGACGGCTCGCAGAGATGCTTCTTCCCGACGGGACTCTCATTCTACACCTATGCGCGCACGCTTTTTGATGCAACGCTCTCCTTTGAGGAGATCGCGAGGGAATATTTCGAGTGCGCCTTCGGTGAGGATTGGCGCGACTTCTACGCCTACCTTGAGGGCGTGGAGCACATTCTCGATCAAAAGTATTTTACGGGCGAGCTTTCCGCTGACAAAAATATCGGAAAATACTATAACCCCGCCTTCGCCGAAAGGCTTCGCGATCTGGATGCCGTTCTCGAGCAGGGCATGGCCGCCGTCCGTGCGCATTACAATATGCCGGACCGCGCGCAGACCGTTTCGGTGCGCCTGATCGAAAAGCACGTTGAATTCTGCCGACTTCTGGCCGATGCCGTGAAATTCAAATGCGTCGGAAAGGACAAGGAGGCCAAGGATGCCTTCAAGATCCTTTGGGACACCTTCAGCCGCTACGAATACGAGATCGAGGCCAATTACGACCATTCTCTGCTCGTCGCATCGATGAACGTGATCTTCAACAGCGTTTCCAACGTTCCCGCCTCCGACGAGCCGATCCTGAATTTAGATTTACATTAAAAGCATACTTAAAGGAGAAAAGAAATGCTTAAAATCTTTAAAATTGATGCAAGCCCCGTCATCGACTTCGCCGCAGAGGAGCTGAAAAAATATCTGCGCATGATGATGCCGAATGACGGCGAGATCCCAATCGAATACAAGCCCGACGCCAAGGAGGGCTTCCGCCTCGGTCTTATGCAGACCTTCGGGCTGGATACCTCGGATGCTGAGGTCGCGGAGCTTGACGATATCCTTTATATGGATACGACCGAAGAGGGCGGTATCATCGCGGGCGACAATCCGCGCTCGGTGCTTCTCTCGGTTTACGAATATTTAAGACAGAACGGCTGCCGCTTCCTCTTCCCCGGCGTGGACGGTGAACTGATCCCCATCAAGAAGATCGCGCCCGTGAAATACCGCTTTAAGCCCTCGATGCGCTACCGCGGCCAGGTGAACGAATCCGCCACCAGCCAGCGCGCGATGCTTGAAACCATCGACTTCGGCCCGAAGGTGGGACAGAACTGCTACATGATCCAGTTCTTCATTCCGAGAGATTACTATAACCAGTATTACGGACACAACAACAATCCCCTTCGCAAGCCCGAGCCGCTGACCGAGGCCATGGTTTTGCAGTACCGCCGTATGTGCGAGGTCGAGATCACGAAGAGAGGCATGCAGTTCCACGATGCAGGACACGGCTTCACCATTGAGCCCTTCGGCATCTCCTCCACGGACTTTGATGCAAGAGACGAGGCGATCTACCCGAAGGAGGCAATCGATTGCATGCCCCTGATCGACGGCAAGCGCGGCTTCTTCAAGCCCGCCTTTGCAAAGGGCGGCAAGCACGGCTACCCGATCTATACGAACTTCTGCATGTCCAACCCCGTGGCGAGAAAAAAGGCCGTGGATTATATCGTTGACTACGCACGCCGCGGCTCGAACGTGGTCTATCTGCACGTATGGCTCTCGGACGGCTCGAACAACCACTGCGAATGCGAGGGCTGTGTGAAAAAGACGACCTCCGACTGGTACGTTACGATGCTCAACGAGGTGGATGCGGAAATGACGCGCCTCGGCATGAAAAACCGCATCGTTCTGATCGGCTACGTGGACACCATCTTCCCGCCCGAGACCGAGCGCCTTCTGAACCCCGACCGCTTCACCTTCATGATCGCGCCCATCTCCCGCACCTACACCAAGACCTTGGACGAGCCGATCGAGAACATCGAGGTGCTTCGCTTTAACCGCAACAAAAATAAGTTCCCGAGGGCACTCTCCTCTTACCTTGCCTATAACCGCGCATGGCAGAAGGTGTTCCCCGGCGCATCCTTCTCCTTCGAATATTACTTCTGGATCCCCCAATACCGCGATCCCTCCTCTCTCGCCCTCTCCAAGCGTATTTTGGAGGACACTCTGGTTTATGAAGCAGAGGGGCTTGACGGCGTTCTTGAGGACGGAAGCCAGCGCTCCTACTTCCCCACAGGCTTCCCCTTCTATCTCTATTCCCGCATTCTCTACGATACCTCTCTTACCTATGAAGAGACCAAGGAAGAATATTTCTCCGCCGCCTTCGGCGAGGATTGGAAGGATTTCTACGCCTACCTCGAGGGCATCGAGCAGGCCATCGACATCCGCTACCTTTCGGGCGAGCTTTCCTCCGATATGGAGATCAGCAAGTTCTATAACCCCTCCCTCGCAGAGTCCTTTGCGAAGGTCGAGGCTATTTGCGACAAGGCCGCCGAGGTCGTGAAGGCACATTACAATATGCCAAGCCGCGCGCAGACCCTTTCCGTGCGCCTCATCGAGCGCCATATTGAATACTGCCGCTACCTCGCAAAGGCACTGATCTGCAAGTGCCAAGGCAAGGATGATGAGGCAAGAGCGATATTCAAGGAGCTTTGGGATGCCTTCAACCGCTACGAATTCGATATGGAAGCAAACTACGACCACTCGCTCTGCATGGGTGCGCTGAACGCCGTGTTCAACACCCCCACCAATATGCCCACGGGGGACGACGAGCCGGTTCTCAACGTGGACCTCAAGCCCAACGATTAAAACAAGGAAGAAATAGCCATGATTCTTACGGAAAATACCCCTTGGATATTGCCCAAAGCAGTCAGCGAGCCGATCGAGCGCGCGCTTGCCGACCTCGCCAACGACTGGTATATGGTATTCGGCGCAGAACCGCTGTATCTTGAAAGCGCCGAAGGCCCTGCCCTGATTTTCAAGGGTGATTTTGATGCGGCGGCCGACCGCGAGAGCTTTACGCTCCGCGTGACGGACGGAAAACTCACGCTGCAGGGCGCGGACGAGCTGGGACTCATCCACGCGATCTACACGGTGTCCGAAAAGATCCTCGGCGTGAGTCCCTTCTATTTCTATAACGATATCATGCCCGAGCGAAAGGAACAGATCCCTCTTGCCGAGGGCACGGATCTTTCGCACGGCTCGCCCGCCTTCAAATACCGCGGCTTTTTCGTCAACAACGAGGATATGATCACGGGCTCCTTCCCCGATCCGATGCGCGAAAACTTCGTTGACCTCTATTATTTTGAAAAATACTGCGAGCTGATTTTGCGCCTGCACGGCAACATGATCGCTCCCGGTACGCGCCCCTACCCCGACGAAAGCGTGCGCGAGGTGGTGCTTCGCCGCGGCATGTACGTCAACGATCACCACGTCACCCCCCTCGGCCTCAACGTGTATATGTGGCCGGAGGATCAGGAATTTTCCTACGTTTCCAATCCCGAATATATGGAAAAGGTCTGGCGCGAATGCGTGCAGGCGCAAAAGCATCGCAAGATGTTCTGGACGATCTCCTTCCGCGGAAGGGGCGACCAGTCCTTCTGGAGCATTGATAAGAACGCGCCCGTGACCGATGCGGATCGCGCCGCCGTGATCAGCCGCGCACTGCATAAGCAGGTCGAGCTCATCCGCGAGGTACAGCCCGAGGCGGACATCATGTTCAATATGTACGACGAGCAGGCCGAGCTTTGCAAGCAGGGGCTTCTGAAGATCCCCGAGGGCGTCACGCGCGTTTGGCCGAACGACGGCGCGGGCGTGATGAGCGACGGCGGCGCTTGCGCGGAGGGTGACGGCATCTATTTCCACATCACCGCCTGCCGCAACCGCTGTTGCGAGGCCGTCAGCCCCGAGCAGATCTATACCGAGTTCAACCGCTTCAAGGATGCGGGCGCAAACGGCTGCCTTGTGATGAACATCGGCAACATCCGCCCCTTCCCCATCAGCATCGGCGCGGCGATGGAATGCGCCTACGACGGTGCCGCGTACCGTACGCTCCCGCCCAAGGAGGGCATGAAAAAATATATCGAAAATTACTGCGATGCGATCTACGGCAACGCCGCGAAAGAGGTCGCCAAGATACAGACCGATTACTTCGGCATCTCCAACCTCAGAAAGCCCCGTCCCGATATGCCGCCCTACGGCTACGCGGGCGAGTGCCTCGGCATGTACGCCTCCGACTGGCAGGCGGACTACAACCAGGTGCTGACCGACTTCCGCCAGAGCATCTACATGCACGAGATCGCGCGCAAGTATATCGAGGCGCTGAAGGGCGAAAGAGTGCTTGGCGAGATCTTTGACAAGACCGTGGACGATTTCAACGCCATCCTGCACGAGGACACCGCGATCCTGCCCACGCTCTCGCGCAAAGCGCATCTTTTGGAAAAGAAGATCCCCACGCGCGCCCTGCCGCTTTACAGAAGCAACCTTCTTCTGCAGATCGATGCCACGAACTCCTTAAATCACGCCATGGAAAACGAAGGCCTTTCCATGAAGGCCTATCGCAGAGGCGACAAGGCGGCGGCAATCTCCCTGATGCGCCGCGCGATCGAGTATATGTGCGAGATGATCGAGGTGCTTCACGGCGCGGAAAATCCGAAATGGCCCGTCTTCTACAAATACGAAACGCTTTCCTGCTATTGGCACACGCGCGACCTTCTGCGCTCCGTTCTCTCGCTTCTTGAGGGCAAGGGCGAGCCCCCCGTGCGCCCCTTCCATAACTTCGGCGGCCACGGCAAGCGCATCTACTACTATCAGTATCTTGACGAGCACAAGGGCAATTTCCCCTTCCTCAAAAAGCACTAAAATAAAAATGGAAAGAAAAACCAGAGAGCACACCGTAAATTTTACGGACGTCAAATACTATCTTGAAATGCATGCAGTTATCCGTGATTCACTGGATTTTCCCGCATATTACGGCGACAACTGGGATGCCTGCTGGGATTGCTTACGAGAGATCGCAGGCGAACCTATCCACATCCGAATCATCGGCCTGGAAGTCATAGAAAAGAAATTTGATGATGAAGCGGAAATCTTTCTTGATCTTTTAAAGGACTTTAAGCATTACGGACACGACAGATATGCCGATGTCACTCTGATCGAAATCGTGGATCAGAAAACCGGAAAAACTACAGTTTTAGATTAAAAACGCAATACAAAAAAAGAGCTAAGATTCCACAAGAACGGATATCTTAGCTCTTTTTTATATCAAAACCATACAGTTTTGCAAACAATTGTTTTCTTTATAGATCCTCGCAGGAAAGATCTGCATCCACACCCGCTTCTTTTCTTTTTATCATGCGGAGAATAAAGATCAAGAGGATCACGCCGAGGATCGCCGCCAAAACATTCGTGCCGACGAAGTTAAGCCAGAGTCCGTCAAGCCCGAGATTCCAAAATGCGCCGAGGCAAAGCACCGGAAAAACGAGCGCAATCGAAACCGCCATCACCGTGGCAAGCACGGGCTTCTCGATCGCGGAGAAGAAGCTCTGCGTCATCACACCGAACCAGCGGAAAAGATAGGCAAAGCAGAAAAGGCGAATGCCGTGCGAGGCGAGCGAAAGAAGAACGGCATCCTCCGCGCTGACGAAGATCGATGCGACGAGCGGCGCGCCGAAGAACATGATCGCCGTGGAAACAAGACCAACCGTTGCCGTTCCGATATAGCCGCAACGCGCGATCCGCTTCACGCGATCGTATTTTTTCGCACCCCAGTTATAGCCGATGGAGGGGGAAAGCGAATCGCTGATGCCGTACAGAAGCGGCCAGCAAAGATCGCTTGCATACATCAGAACGCCGTACGCCGCAACCGCCGTCGTGCCGCCGCCCTCGCCGAGCATCTCAAGGCCGATGCGCATCAGGGAAATGTTCATGAGGATCGAGGTCACGCGGCCCGCAATATTGCTCAAGAAGATCGGAGATCCGCAGGCAACGATCTCGCGCAGCATGGAAAAATGAAAATGCGGACGCGCAAAGCGCAGAACCGTTTTTTTGCAAAGGAACGGGATCATGGCGACCGCGGCGGCCACGCACATCGAGATGCAGATCGCAAGTGCCGAGCCGACGACGTCGGTCTTAAATACGAAGAGAAAGAGCGCAAGCAGACAAACCGTCAGAAGATTTTGCCCGATGTTGATCGCCATACTGCTCTTGACGTAGCCCGAAATACGCAGATAGTTATCCATCGCGAAAAAGAGCGTTGTCAGCGGTCCGCACAGCGCAAAGGTGCGAAGATACCGCATCGAGGTTTCAAGAAGCACGTCCGTCGCGCCCATCATGCGGCACAGCGGCTCGGCGGCAAGATACATGACCGCGCCCATCAGCGCCGCGGCCGAAACGATCAGAATAATAGAGCAGGAAAATACGTTATTCGCGGTTTTATGATCCCCCTTTCCGAGCGCAATGGAGATCGGAACGGAGGCGCCCACGCCGACAAGATCCGCAAGCGAGAAGTTAATAAACACCAAGGGGAACGCGATATTCACGGCGGCAAACGCGCCCTCGCCGAGGGTTTGCCCGATAAACGCGCCCTCAAACACGCTGTAGATCGACATGGCGAACATACTGATCATGCCGGGCAGCGCCACCACGAAGAAGAGCCGCCACGGATGCATGGAGGCGTATCTTTCCTCGGGCTTCATTTTGATTTTCTTTTGCTTATTCACCGAAAAAGTCCTTTCTTTGCTGCGCCCTTTGCATGGAGCGCCAATGGAAAAATCCGTACATATCGTTTGCAATAAACGCGACGAAGCACGCCACCACGGAGGCGTAGGTAATATCCTCGGCGCAGGCAAGGATCCAAAGCACGATCAGCACCACGTCGTTCAAAGTATACGCCAAGGCGTA
Organism: Eubacteriales bacterium; assembly: GCA_045630385.1. Taxonomy (GTDB): domain Bacteria; phylum Bacillota; class Clostridia; order Oscillospirales; family CAG-272; genus UBA1740. The sequence goes on from JAZQTA010000057.1 coordinate 6,826, forward strand.
AAAGGGACTGCGCCGCATCGTCAGATACGCGGCGACGAAGCTCGTCGTGACCGAGAAGGTGCTGACGAGAAGATTTGCCGTTTCAAAATATGCAAGAATAAAGTAAAACACGACCGTGACGGCCGATGCCAGCGCGGCAAGCAGGCCGACTTCCCTTTTGCCGATACGGTTGACCTCCACCTCGCCCTTTCCGTTTTCGTAAGGATTGCGCACCCAGCTGACGAGTGAGAAAACGCTCATGGGTAGCGACATGAAAAGATAGGTGATCATTTCCCCGTAGTAGGAAAAGGAATAGGAGATGATGACGTAGAGCACGCAGAAGGTGATCATAAAGATCTGCCCCACGGGATGCCCCTTGGCGCAAAGCATCAGCGCAAGCACGCCGATGAGAGAGGCCGAAAGCCGAAGATACTGCTCGCCGTCAAAAAGAAAAAACGAAAGAGCAACCAAAGCGAGCGATCCGATCATAAGGATGCGCTCCCACGGCGTAAAATAGCGAACGGCAAAAAGCAAGCGCTCACGCGCCTTTTTTAAAACGGTCACTTTGTTTTCTCCTTTTTCTGTCTGCGGTACTGTCCGGGTGTCACGCCGCAGATCGATTTAAATACGCGGCAAAAGGCCTTGGATTCCGAAAATCCGACCTCGGCCGCCACCTCGGCCACGGACATATCCGAGGTGCGAAGAAAGCCTGCCGCGTTGCTGACTCGCTGGCGGTTCAAGGCCTGATGAAAGCTTTCTCCGACCACCTTTTTGAAAAGCTTACAGAAATTGCTCTTGCTATACCCCGTCAGCGCGGCCACGTATTCCACGCTGAGCTCTTCCTTATAGTTATAATGGATCAGCTCAAGCGCCTTTTCCACGTTTTCGATCTTGCGGTAATCCGCGCCTGATTGCTCCTTTTTTTGATCGGTGGGCTTGCTGAAAAGGTAACCGAAGATCTTATATATATTTCCCGTGATCAGAAGCTCGGCCATATCCGTTCTCTCGCGCATCAGCTCGGCGCATTCCATGAAAAGCGCATGCACCCTTTCATATTCGGGCAAATTCAGATCGATCACGCACGGCTCGGTAAGCGCGCGCGAAAATTCCGAAAAATACCGCTTGAAAAGCGACATTCCCACCGTCAGGGTGATGACCGTGCGCTCGTTATCATGCGCAGGGATCTCATGCGCGCACATGGGCGGCAAAAGCGTGGTACAGCCCGCCTCCACGTGATAGGCGATTTTATCCGCCAGAATATCAAAAGAGCCCTCCACGCAGAAGTTCAGCTCAAAATCCGCATGGCGATGCTCCTGAAACGGCGCAAAGCAACCGATCGCGATCGAATACGGTCTCTCGCCGGAATGAATTTTTTGGTAAAGCAAAGAAAAAACCTCCTTTCGGGAGATGAAATTTTTCCTTACATATTATACCATGCACCCTCGCGCTTGTCAACATTTTTCGAGGGTGAATTTTTGGGTATTTTTGGGGACAAACGGTACTTGCCAAAACGGTGCGCGTATGGTATACTAAAAAAAATAACACTTAATCCAAAAGGGAGGTTTTTATGGAAGAAAAGCTTTTTCTCGGCGTGAGCCGCCGTATTATCACCCCTGCCGTCGGAGTGCCGCTTGCCGGCTATGCTCCCGATTGGTTTTCAACAGCAGTGAACGACGATCTGACCGCCACCGTTTTTTGCTTTGAGCAAAACGGCAAGCGCGCGCTTTTGGCAAGCCTCACCCTGCTTTCCGTCGCTACCCCGATCGCAAACGCCATCCGCGCATCTATTGAAGAAAAATTCGGTATTCCGAAGGAAGCCGTGATCCTGCATACGATCCATAACCATTCCGGCCCGATTACCAACGTCAGCTACGGCTGGGGGGATGCAAACTACGAATATATCGATAGCATTCTCATCCCCGCGCTGATGGAGGCAACCGAGGAGGCACTCGGCAATATGAAGAGCGTAACGATGGCGATCACGCAGGGCGAAAGCCTCGTCGGCGTCAACCGCCGCGAGCGCACACTGGATAACACCGTGAAGCTCGGGCAAAATCCCTGGGGTAGCTTTGACCCATTGATGACCGTGATCACCTTTGAGGATAAGGATAAAACACCCGTTGCCAACCTCATTCATTACGGATGCCACGGCACGGCGGCAGGCAGAAACCGCGAGATCTCGCGCGACTTCGCGGGCGTTATGATTGATACGCTTGAAAAGGAAACGGGAGCGATCACCGCATTTTTCAACGGCCCCGAAGGAGACGTCGGACCAAGACTCACAAACGGCCTGACCGTTGGAAAAATCCGAGATGGACTCGGTGATATTACCTACGCGATGCGCCTCGGCGCGGTGGCGGGGCAGGACGCCGTTAGAATTTACAATCAGCAAAAATACCGCACCGTTCCCACGCTTTCCGTCACTACGGGGCAAACGATGGTGCCACTTCTTCCCCGCATCCCTCTAAAGGAGGCCAAGGAAAAATACGAGGAGTTCCGCGATCAAACGATCAATCTCCGCGGCCGCTCCGAGCGCCATTACCGCATGCTGATCGAGTCCTATTCGAACGGCTACGAGGAGGTGGAGGGCTATCCGATGGAGCAAACGATCCTGCGCCTCGGCGATCTTGCGATCGTCACCTCTCCGTACGAGCTTTTCTCGGAGCTTGGTCTGCGCGTGAAGAAGGACAGCCCCTTCCCCTACACGCTGATCCTTTCCAACACCAACGGCTCGGAGGGCTATTATGCATCCGAAACCGAGATCTGCCGCAGAGGCTATGAGATCGATATGTTCATCACCAGGTATCTTCAGCCGCCCGTGCCCAACGCGGACTGGCATTACGTCACGCAAACCCTTGTAAATCTAAAAAAATCGGAGGAATAAACCGTGTTCAGAATCGGAAAAGAAGAGATCGAGGAGATCACCAAGGTTATAAATTCAAAGTGCCTTTTTAAGGTCAACGGCGGCGAGCTTCAGGAAACGCAGAACCTTGAAACCGAGCTACGCGAAAAATTCGGCGTTCCCTACACGCTTTCGATGACGAGCGGACACGCCGCGCTCACCTCTGCTCTGATCGGCATGGGCATCGGCCCGGGTGACCAGGTCATTGTTCCCGCCTACACCTATATTGCGACCGCCATTGCCGTGGTGGCCGCAGGTGCGATCCCCGTGATCGCCGAGATCGACGAGAGCCTTACGATCGATCCTGCCGACGTGGAAAAGAAGATCACGAAGGCAACCAAGGCAATCATCCCCGTGCACATTCAGGGCTTCCCCTGCGCGATGGATAAGATCATGGCGCTTGCGAAAAAATACAATCTCTTCGTTTTGGAGGATGCCTGCCAGGCAGACGGCGGCTCCTTTAAGGGACAGCGCCTTGCCACGATCGGCGATGCGGGCGCATTCTCCTTCAACTACTATAAGATCATCTCCTCGGGCGAGGGCGGTGCACTTCTGACCAAGACCAGAGAGATCTTCGAGCGCGCCTTGATCTATCACGATTCCTCTGCCGTTGCCTTCTTCGGCACGCAGCTGGACGGCGTGAATACCGAGCCCTTCTGCGGTCAGGAATTCCGCACCAACGAGATCACCTCCGCGATCCTTCGCTGTCAGCTTAAAAAGCTCGACGGTATCCTCGCCGACCTCAGAAAGAACAAGAAGTATATCATGGATGCGCTCGCAAGCGATTGCAAATTCATCCGCTCCAACGACATTGAGGGCGACTGCGGCACCACCGCCGGCATCCTCTTTGGCACCAAGGCAGAGGCCGACCGCTTCGCCGAGGCCATGCATACCCCCGGATGCATTCCGGGAAAGACCAAGAAGCATATCTATGCGGACTGGGCTTCCATCATGAATAAGCGCGGTGCTTGCCATCCTTTGATGGATCCCTTCAAGATGGAGGCAAACAAGGGCATTATCCCGAATTACACCAAGGATATGTGCCAAAAGTCCCTCGATATTCTCTGCCGCGTTTGCTATATCGGCATCAGCCCGGACTTCACAAAGGAAGAAATGGATGCAAAGATCGCCGAGATCAAGGCGGCTCTGAAGGCATAAGATAAAACGCAAAACAGTCTTGAATGAACAAACTGCCATTCAAGACTGTTTTTTTAATCAATAATTGCGTTATAGCCGAGAAGCTTCTTTTGAAGCTCACAAACATTTATTTCGTTCGGTGAAGCGTTTTTATCCACCGCGAGAGAAGCCGCAATTCCCGCCGCTTCGCCCATTGCCATAGCGCAGGGCATACAGCGAAGCCCGCCCGCCGCCTGCGATGCGCAAGAGATGGTCTTGCCGGCAACCAAAAGGTTTTCGCATCCATCGGCGACAAGCGCACGGTAGGGGATGTAATATCTCTTTGCAACCTCGATTTTGAAATTTCCGCTCATCGTTTCGTTTCTCGGGTGAACGTCCATACCGAAACCGTAAACGGCAATTCTGTCATCAAATTTCGTTCCGTTTGCAATGTCATCGATCGTGATCGTGTATTTTCCGCGGATATGTCTGCTTTCTCTGACACCGAGAACCGGAGCAACCGAGAGGATCTCGGCATTTTCAAAGCCGGGCGCATCATTTCTGAGCACCGCGAGAGCATCCAGCACCTGCCGCCTCGCCTTCATATGTCCGGCGGTCATGCTTCGCGAATCGGTGGCATCCACGCCGAAAACGCGATAATGATTCACGTTGTATCTCCCCTTATGGGGCGTTCTGTACGCTTTAACCGGTTGCGTGGGTCTTTGACGATATTTTTCATCCACCACACCGCCAACCTCAAACATCAGCGTTCCCGGCTGGGGTACGCCGCTTTCCTCGTCGCCCTTATGCGTAGCAACGCCCGCTCTTTCAGCCATATCGGCATTGCCCGTGCAATCGATAAACACCTTGCCTTCCACAGCAACAAGCCCTTCGAGCGCCGAGAGCACGGCATATTGGATTCTGCCGTTTTCGGTGACGCAATCGACCAGCCTTGTATAAAGCATCACCTCAACGCCGAGCTCTGCCACCATCTCGTCAAGAACAACCTGAAGCATAAACGAATCGATCGGCGTCACGTGTTTGTGATATTTTTCAATAAACGATGTGTGAATACTCGGCGCATCCGTTTCCTCGGGCAAAATGACCGCCGAATGCTTTGCAAGCCTTTCAATAATGGCACGGAAAAGACCGCCAACGGTTCTTTCTTCGCCGTCCCGATCGTAGCACGTCATAAGCGGCGCAACGAGAGAGATCGTTGCCATTCCGCCAAGCGAACCGGTTGCCTCCACGAGAAGCGTCTTTTTCCCCTCTCTTGCCGATGCCATTGCCGCGCAAACGCCCGCAGGGCCGCCGCCAAGAACAACCGTGTCATATTGCCCGTAGGTTGGTATCCGATTCCTATAATCTATATAGCTCATACAGCGCATTACCTATCACTTATTATACTCAAACGTAAATGCTTCCCACGGAATATTGACGGCAGCGCCCTTGGTGATAATATCGTCCACATGGCAAAGGAGCGGAAAATCCGCCTTGCAGAGCTTGCCGAGAGAATCTGCTTTTCTCACCGCTCTTGCAACTCTTTCCGCAACGACGAGAGATTCCAGCGTAACGCCGTTCAGCTCCGCCTTCGCCTCTTCAATCGTCAAGCCCCTTCCGAGAAGGATGCCGATGTATCTCGTTCGTCCTCCGTAAACGGTAACGTAAAGATCGCCGTATCCGACAGACATATTTTCAAGCGTTGCCGCTCCTTGATAGTCCAGCAGCTTATACATTTCCTTGACGGCTTGACCAAAGATCGCCGCCTGGGAATTGTAGTGCAGCTCGCTTTCAATGCCGAACTCCTTCTGGTTCAGCCCTATCGTGAGCGCAATGCCGAGCGCGTATCCGTTTTTAAGAGCCACGGCACTTTCAATACCGGTCACGTCGGTGGAAAGGCTGATATGATAATAGCTCGTAGCCATAATGCTCTTCAGCTTGCGAAGCACCTCCATATCCTTGCCGCAGAAAGCAACCGAGCTCTGATCATGCGCCACCAGCTCATAGCTGGTGCAAGGGCCGCCGATCGCGCAAAGGGAAAGCTTTTTACCGATTCTTTCCGCCTCTGCAAGCCAATAATCGGGATAAGTGATCAGTCTGCCTTCCGGCGTATCGATCAGCCCCTTGGTGACGGTGATCACCGGCATACCGTCGGGAATACAAGGAATCACCTCCTTGGCAAACCATTCAACGCCGAAGCTCGAAACACCGCCGATCACCATATCCGCCCCTGCGATTGCCGCCTTCATATCCTCCACCTGATAATATTCAAGTCCCGCGGGAAAGGGCTTAACAAATTTGGGATGCTGATCGGTTTTCTTTGCGCTTTCTATGATTTCTCTGTCAAGATGCGTGCCGACGAGCCTCACCGTGTGTCCGTTTTCTCTTGCGGGAAACGCGAGAGCCGAGCCCATCATTCCCGCGCCGATAATTGTTACGATTGCCATTTTATATTCCATCCTTTGAAAAAGTTCTTGCATTTTAATATGCGTTGTGGTATTCTAAGTATAGTATTTTTATACAAAAAAGTCAACTATCGGCGCAAATCTTGACAAAAAATGAAAGAACTTTTTCATGCGAGGTGCAAAATGAGTGTAAGCGAAAGAGGAAAAACGATTCTTGAATATCTCGGCAATACGCATTTTGCTTCGATTGCCGAGCTTTCCGCCGCGATATTCACAAGCGAGGCCACCGTGCGCCGCGAAATAGCGAAATTGGAAGCCATCGGCGCGGTGAAAAGCGTTTACGGCGGCGTTGTGATATCCGAATATGAAAAATCCCCCGTTCCGCTTTTTCTGAGAGATCGGGAAAACGCCGCATCAAAAGAAAAGCTTGCCAAAGCGGCGGCCGGGTTGGTTCATGATTATTCCACCGTGATTCTCGATTCATCCTCTACCGTCAGAAGAATGTGCAAATATCTTTCCGACAAAAAGGGGCTGACGGTCATAACCAACAATCTCAGGGTGATAAACGAACTGAAAAACTCGGATGCGCGCATCATCTCGGTTGGCGGAAATTTCATAAAAGAAAGGGATTGCTTCGTCGGCCATTTTGCCGAGGAGTTTATCAAAAGCTTCAAAGCAGATATTCTCTTTTTTTCATCACAGGGAATTTCTCACGATGGGGCGATCACCGATAGCTCCGAGCCAGAGGTCGCCATCCGTCGCGCGATGCTCTCCATATCCAAAAGAAGCGTCTTTATCGCCGATGCATCCAAGATCGGAAAAGAATATCCATTTATTCTTACGGATCTCTCGGCGGTTACCGATTCCATTATAGAAGGTTTAAAATAGGAACAACGCTTGTCTTCACGAATGAAATGAAAAATCGTAAAAACGCAAGAAGCCTCGGAGAAATCCCTTCTCCGAGGCTGATTTTGTAAATGATTACTTACATTCTTCTATAAAAACTCCTTTTCCTTTGCCAAAAACGCTTCCGTCTTCATCGTAATATACGGTGTAGGTTTTCTTTCGATAAGTGAAATTTTCAAGCTTGAAATATTTCCAGATTCCCTGGATGCGAGGCTCGATACGAAGCGCTTCGCTTTTTATATCCACGCCGCAAAGGCCGCGCAAAACGAGATCGATAAAGGTGGAATGATTATAATCCTTTCCGCGGTTTTTGCCGCCCGAAATCTCGCGCCCCTCTTGATGCGCCAGCATGCGCACGTACCAGATCGGCTCAAACGGAAGCATCACCTCGTCAATAAAATTGATCCTCTTTCCGTTTTCCACGCTATAATGCATATCGGCATACGTACGGATCAGAGAATAGAGATCTCTCTCATCCAAAACGCTCTGCTCGTAATCCGAAAGAAGCGCGATCACGGCATTTACGGCGTAGCTCGTGGCATACGGCCAGACGTTTCCGCTCCAGGTGCAGGGATGCTCGGAATAAAAACCGAAGCGCGGATGCGAGATATCCGCCGTGGCAAGCCCTGTTTTGGCGGCGAACACCCGAGGATCAAAGAGCAGACGGAAAACGCCCTCCTTCCCCGCATCGGGCATTGAAAACGCCCACGGGATCAGGCCGACCAGCTCGCGCGCGTTGCATTCCTCGGGGATATCGCGCACGCAGAGAGGGCGATCAAGATTCCCGTCCAAGGGAGATATGGCCTTGTAGATCTCGCCGTCCCACATTTTTTCATCCATATTTTTCTTAATAGCGGCTGCCTTATCCGCATAGAGGCGGCTCTTTTCGCTATCGCCCGAAAGAGAAAAAACGGACGAAAGCGCCTTGGCATCCGCAAACATACAAGCATTCATCAAAGGGCGAAGGCCGTAAAGCCTTTGCATATCCGCCGTCGTGCCGCTGATAGAAAACTCCGTGCCCTCACGATCGTCGTTTGAAAAGAAAAGCCCGTTTTCCGTTTTATGCGTTTGCTCCCAATGCTTATAATAGGCTTCGAGCGCATCCGCGCGTGCAATGAGAAAATCCTCGTTTGCCGTGACGCGGCAAAAATCCACCATCGCCGCAAGCGCGGGCGCGTGGTACGCGAAGGCCTCGCCCTTGCCCGAAAGAAAGAAATCGATATAATCCAAAAGATCATCGGCGTTTTTCAGCCAACGAAACTCATTCAAATGATGGGAGAGCGGTGCGTTGATCGTGTTATGCTTGCCCGCCCAGGGGAGCTGCTCGTTGACGAGAAACTCCGTCAGCACGAATCCATCCTCGGTCTTTTTTATATGCTTACGCATCGTGAAGGTGCGGAAGGCAAAGGTCTCCTCGATCACGGGATCGGGGCAATAGAGCCTCGGCGCATTCTCAAGAAGAAATTTTTTCGCCTCGGCATTTGGAATATGCTGAATTACATTTTCTTCATCGTTTTCAATGAATTTCTTTATATAGTCCGAATATTTCACAAAAACACCTCATTTGTAAATAATTGTTGCCATAATATTTTAAAGCGTGACAAACCGCTTGCGATACGCGCCGGGTGTCACACCCGTTTGCTTTTTGAAGAAGCGGACGAAATAGCTTTCATCCTCAAAGCCGCAGGCGAGCGCCGCCTCTCCGACCGTGGCACCCGCGTGAAGCAAAAGCTCCTTCGCGTGGGCGAGGCGAAGTCCGTCACGGTAGGCGAGCGGCGTTTGCCCGTAAGCCGCCGTCCACTCGCGGCGAAAATTCGTTTCGCTCATACCGCAGAGCGCGGCGAGGCGCGCGTTGGTCACCCCTTCCGAAAAATGCGCCGCAAGGTAGGCGCGCGCGGAGGACAAGCGCGACCTTCGAGCCGCATCCACGCCCACCTCTCTTTGGGCGAGCGAAAGGATCTCGTAAAGGCAGGCCATAGAAGCAAGCTCGCTTCCTGCATGCGGTGCGCGCCAAAGCGATGAGATGCGCTCGAAAAGATGCGCGTACGCCGGATCGGTGGCGGGAAAAACGCAAAAATCCTCGCAAAGCGACAAGGGCGGCGCGCTTGTGGGGGCAAGGTCGAAATTCACCGTGTAATGATGAAAGGCTTGCGGAATATGCACCGCGTAGGCGGCGTTTTTGGAAAGAAGGATCACCTCTCCCGCGTGCACGGCACGGCGCGTACCGTTCAAAAAACGATATTCCGCCTCACCCTCCGTGGCAAACACGACGCCGTATTGCCCGCGCCCTGAAGAATAATCGCATCGGTGCTCCTTATCCAGAACGAATGCGTGCGCAATACCGATCGATCGAATGCAAAATGAAAAATCCATCACACACCTCTGCACTTTTTTGGTTCTATTATACACGGCATTTTTTTCTTTGTCAACAAAAAATGGACAGATCGTACCAAAAATGGGCAATTTGTTTCTTGCACTCACGCTCGCTTCGTGTTAAAATAAAGAAAAAACGATCGGAGAAGTCACGTGAAAAAAGCCAAGATCGCCCTTGTCACATTGGGGCATTATATTTATTTTCAACAATTTGAAGGACTGCGCGAGGAGCTCGCAAAAAAAGGGGACGAGTTTGAAAGCCTTCTGAAAAAAGAGGATTGCGAGGTATATAACGCAGGCTACGTTGACTGTGTAGAGGATGCCTTTTCGGCGGTACGCGCACTGAAGAAAGAGGACGTTGACCTTCTTTTCGTGGTGCTCTCCACCTACGTTCCCTCTTCCGTCCCCGCGCAATTTGCCAAATATCTCCCCGTGCCACAGGTCCTCGTCGGCATTCAGCCCTTAAATCATCTGGACTATTCCCGCACCACCACCTATATGCAGCTTTGCAACGATGACGTTTGCGCCATGCCCGAGGCCACGGGCGTATACCGCCGCCTCGGCAGAAGCATTCCGCCCTGCCTCGTTGCCTCGGCCTCCATGGATGCTTACATTCAAGGAGAGATCCACGAATGGATCTGCGCCGCGAGTGCCGCGGCGGCCTTCAAATACGAAACGGTCGGCTATCTCGGGCACACCTATGAGGGTATGTACGATATGCACACCGACCCCACCGCCTTCACCGCATCCTTCGGCGCGCACGTGAAGATGCTGGAGATCTGCGAGCTTGCAAGGATCGCCGACACCGTGACCGAGGAGGAAACGAAAAAGGAGATCGCGCACATCAAAGAGATCTTCGAAATCTGCGATCCCTCAAACGATCCCTTGACCGACTTCGTGAAGGATGCGGATCTCGCCCTTTCGGCGCGCATCTCCGTGGCGCTCAAAGGGCTCGTGGAGCAAAACAAGCTCTGCGCACTTGCCTATTACTATAAGGGAGAGAAGGATACGCCCTACGAAACGCTCGCCGCCAATCTCATTATCGGCAACACGCTTCTCACCTCCTCGGGCACGCCGCTTGCGGGCGAAGCGGATCTGAAAACGGCGGCGGCCATGCTGATCATGAAGGCGCTTGGAGGCGGCGGCTCGTTTGCCGAGATCCATCCCTTTGATACGGACAGCGACGTCGTGCTCGTCGGTCATGACGGACCGCATCATATCGGCATCTCCGAGGGCAAGCCGCGCCTACGCAAGCTCAAAAAATACCACGGAAAATCCGGCTCGGGCATCGGCGTTGAATTTTCGCTCCGCTCCGGCCCCGTCACGATTCTCTCGGTTTCGGTGGGAGCGGACGGAAAAATGCGGATGGTCGCCGCAGAAGGCGAATCTCTTCCCGGCGAGATCCCGCAGACGGGCAACACCAATACGCGCGTCAGCTTCGGATGCCCCGTGCATGAATTTCTCTCTCGCTGGTGCGAGGCAGGGCCGACGCATCACTTCGCGCTCGGCATCGGCCACCGTGTTTCCGCCCTGAAAAAATTTTCCGAGATCAGCGGCATTCCTCTGACGGTTATAAAATAAAGGAGCGCTTCTATGAACTACGAAAGCTTTAAAAATCCCGCGCCGCTTTTTTACGGCACGGACTTCTGGATGCTGAACGGCGAGCTGACCGACGAGGGGATCGAGCATCATCTGAAGGAAATGCACGACAAGGGGGTGCACTGCTTTATCGCGCGCACCTATCTCGGTCTGCGCTCGGACTACCCCGGCCCGCGCTTCAAAAAAAGCCTGAAAAAAATCATTGAAACCGCAAAGGCGCTCGGCATGCGCCTGTTCCTGCAGGCGGGCTATATGCCCGAGGCCGTCCCCGGTCTTCCCTCCGATCACGCGCTCCGCTATATCTATCCCGTAAAAAAGGGAGAGGAAAACGGCAGGCGCATTCTTTGCGAGAAAAACGGGCTCTCCTTCGTGGAGCACAACTCCGAAACCTTCCTTGATATGTTCGATGCCGTTGCCATGGATCATTATCTGAAGGTATGCTACGAGGATATGTGGGCGGAATTTTCGGACGAATACGGAAAAACCGTTCTCTCCGTCTGGGTGGATGAGCCGAGCTACAACGGCGCGTATCTCCCCTATACCGGCAGTCTGGAGGCGCTTTTTGAAAAGCGCTACGGATACACGCTTGCCGATAAGGTGTGGATGCTTTACTATGACGGCGAGGGGGCGCAGACGCTTCGCTATCACTACCGCGTGCTGATGCGGGATCTTCTGCAGGAAAACTACTTCGAAAAGGTCAGCGCATGGTGCAAGGCGCACTCTCTGCTTTTCTCGGGACATCTGATGATGGAGGAAACCACCGTTTCTCAAATCCTGCGCGCGCAGGCCACCATGCCCTATTACCGTTATTTTGACATTCCCGGCATTGACGTTTTGCGCGCAAGAATGCCGTTTACCGACGATCCCGTGACCGATCCCGATCCCACCGAGCGGCACTTCACCCTTTACAACGTGGCTCTGCAATGCACCTCGGCGGCAAGACAATCGGGGAAAAAGCACGTTCTTGCCGAAATGTACGGCGTGAGCGGCGAGGGCTTTTCCTTCCGCCACATGATCTCCATGTTTGATTCCTACGCCGCCATGGGCATCAACCACCGCAGCGTGCACGGCATCTTCTACACCCTGCACGGCCGCGGAAAGCGCGCCTATCCGCCGCACGTCGGCTACTATCAGCCCTACTGGCCAAAATACAAGCATATCACAGATTACTGCGCGCGCGTGAGCGCCTTTATCTCCGAGGGAGAAAGCGCCTCGGACACCGCGGTCCTGCATCCCTTGGAAAGCGCTTATATGCTCTTCCGCGGCTCGGATAAGGGCGAAGAGCGCCGCATGGGCGATAAGGAAATACAGCGCCTCGACGGTGCCTTCTACGAGCTTTTGAAATCTCTTAAGAGCACGGGGCGGGAATTTGACCTTGCCGATCTCGCATCGATCCGCGACATCGGCGGCACCGAGGGCGGCCGTCTGACGGTCGGCTGCGCAAAATACAAAACGGTGATTTTGCCAAGCCTCAAGGTGATCACCTCGGACGCGCTTTGCCTTTTGGAAAAAATGGCGGCCGACGGCGGTCGCATTCTCCGCCTCGGAGATGCGCCGACCTATCTTGACGGATACGAAAGCGAGGATGCGAAAAAACGGATCGAGGCCATCAGCCAAAAAGCCGAAAGCACCGCCGCCCTTCTTTCTCTGCTTCCCTCTCCCGCCGTCTGCATTCGCGGCGCAGGCGCGCAAAACCTTTTGATCAACCGCCGCATTTGCGAAAACGGAGAGAAACTTTTCATTTATAACACCGACTGCCAAAGATCCGCCTCGGTTTCCCTCACCGCGCCCGCGATCGGCGCGCTTTACCGCTACGATGCCCTCACGGCCGCTATAGAGGCATATCCCTACGCAAAGCACGGCGACCGCATCGAGGCAGAGCTGAGCCTTGCCCCCGGCGGCAGCATTCTGCTGTCCTTCGAAAAAGAAGTACGCGCGGATGCAAATCCCACGCATACGGCCGATGCGCCGCGCCTCTGCCTACCGCTTCGCGGCGCTTGGGAAGCACGCGCCGAGGGAGAGAACACCCTTTTGCTTGAATACTGCCGCTATAAAAAAGGTGACGGCGAATTTTCAAGGCCGCTCCCCATTATGGCGATCCAGCGTCTTTTGAGCGCGGAGGGCTATCACGGACCGCTCACGCTTCGCTACACCGTAAAGACCGAGGATGCCCTCTCCGACCTCTGCCTTGCGCTGGAGGATCCTGTTGATCAGGAAATTTTTCTTGACGGAAAGCGGATCGAAAACGGCGCAGAGGGCTATTTTTACGAAAAAACCTTTGAGCGCGTCAGGCTCGGCACGCTTGACAAAGGTCTGCACACGCTTGAAATACAGCGGCACTTCCGTCCCCTCTCCCGCGTGACGAACGCGCTGACACAGCTTTTCGAAACGCGCTACGGCGTGGAGCTTGAGCCAATGTACCTTCTCGGCCGCTTTGCCGTGAAGGGATATGCCACCGCAAGCCAAAACGGCGCGATTACCCTCGAAAACGATTTCTCGCTGATTGCCGCCGCCGAGCCCTTTGAGGCGCGGGGCGAGATCACGGTGGAGGGCTACCCCTTCTTCGTTGGAAAAATGCAGCTGAAAAAGCGTTTTTCCGTTCCCCGCGGTCAATGCACGGCCAACGCGTATTTCTCTCTCGGCGTGCTGAACGCCGCTTGCGCCGAGGTCCTCGTAAACGGCGTATCCGTCGGTGATATCTGCCGCGCCCCTGCAAGCATTCCGATCGGCGAAGCGCTCACCGAAGGAGAAAACGAGATCACGCTCCGTCTTTACACCACCCTTTTCAATATCATCGGTCCGTTCCACCGTCCGCTCGGCAACGTGGGCAACACCTTCGGCGGCGGTTATAAGAACCCCGACGCCGCATGGCTCTCCGTGAACACCGACGTTCCCGACTGGCAAGCGCACATGGAGGATTTCTACCCCACTTGGACGGATCAGTATAACGTATCCCCTCTCGGCATCGGGCTTGGCACCATTGAATTTTTATAAAATCCCTGCGACAGAGAGCAAAATTATCCTGAATACAACGCAAAGGAGCTGTCTCATTAAGAATTCAACAAAATCAAGGCGAAATGTGAAAAGATAAAGCAAGAATAATATGTGAAGCGAATTCTTAATGAGAACAGCACCGTGGGGCGAACGGATTTGGAGCAGAAATTTTCGGCTAACGAGCGAGAGGCGTAGAAACCTACGCCGAGCGAGGAAACGGAAATAGAATAAAAAACTTTAATTAGATGGAGAAAACCGCAGGTTTTCAACCTTAATACTTCTAAAATTGCATAAAGCAACGGCAGAAACACTGTTTTTTAACAATGCTCCTGCCGTTTTTTATTCGGTTATAATCAAGCGAAGCATATCTGCAAGCTTGCTTGCAAGTATGCGAGCGCAGATTGCTCGCGAGAGCATTCGCTTCCGGCGAATGCAGCACGCAGTGCCCGCTTTCGCGGTTCTCTCGCGATAAGAGTATGCCTAAATGCGACAGCCCTTTTTTGCATCCTTAAAAGAGATTTCTACTTTTTTGTTGACACACCCCCGCGCGAGTGATATAATAGGAGAACAAAGATTTAACAGATGGAGAAAAAGACATGTTTGAGCTTCATTTAAAGGACACCTTGGAGTACGACGTCGCCGTGATCGGCGGCGGTGTTGCGGGTACGGCGGCGGCAATTACGGCCGCAAGAGCGGGCGCGCGCGTGATCCTCGTTGAGCGCGGCGGCAGTCTCGGCGGCACGCTGACCGAGGGCTTTATGCCGATCCTCCTCGATTCGGACAACAAGGGCGGCATCGTCCGCGAGCTTTATTCCTTTCTGGATGCGCACGGCATGACCTGTAAAAGGAAGGGCGACCGCACGGATGCCGAGGGTAAGCGCATCCCCGGGCAGATGGTGGATACCGAGGGCTGCAAGGTCTTTCTCGACCGCGCTTGCCGCGAGGCAGGCGTGAAGGTGCTCTTTTACAGCCAGGTCGCGGCGGTGGATAGGAAGGACGGAAAAATCGAAAGTGCCCTGATCGTCACCGAATGCAACAATCTCGCGATCGAGGCCAAAATATTCGTCGACGCTACGGGCGGCGGCTATCTTTCGCACCTTGCGGGATGCGAGTGGGAATGCGGCGATCCCTTTGAAAAGCGCCCCTCCCCCACGAGTATGGGGCTCTGCGCGGTCGGTATGCCGAAGGACTATAACGGCACGGACAACGCGGAAAACAAGGCCGCCTACGGCAAAATGCTCGAAGGCCACGGCATCAAGGCAAGCTCAGGGCTCGTGAGCGTGACGAAGCTTCCCTCCCTCGCTACCTGGGATATGGGAACGAACTTCCAATATGACGTGATGCCGGGCGATATCGATGCGCTTTCGGGCGCCGTGCTGGACGGCAGAGGCGAGATCTTCGACATCATCGAGGCGCACAAGAGAATTCCGGGCTACGAGGGGCTCTATACCGTTTTCACAAGCACGCATATCGGCATCCGCGAGGGGCGCCGCATTTACGGCGAATACCGCATCACGGACGAGGATATTTTGGACGGCCGCCGTTTTGAGGACGGCGTCTGCCTCGTCACCGCGGGCGTGGACGTGCATCGGCTGAAAAAGGACGATACCGACGAATGCTCCCGCGGCTACAAGGCAAAGCCCTTCCATATTCCCTACCGCGCCCTGCTCCCGAAGGGCGTAAAAAACCTTCTTCTTGCGGGCAGATGCCTCTCGGGTGACTTCTATCCCCACGCCGCCTATCGCATGATGGGCAACATGACCGCCACGGGCGAGGCCGCAGGCTTTGCGGCAGCGGAATGCATAAAGCAAAGCATATTCCCGACGCAAATCAACGGCTCTGCCGTGCGCGCCTTTATGGAATCGCGCGGCTATACGCTGTAAAGGAGATAAAATGAGCTGCGAGATCATTGATTTTCACACACACCCCTTCACGGACGATATATCGAATATCTGCACTCACCAAGCGCTTTGCCGCCTGAAGACCGAAAATATAAAGGACGAGCTTTCCGCCCTCGGCATTTCGCGCATCTGCGGCTCCGTGATCCGAAGAAAAACGGACGAGGCGTCCGATTGGGAGCGGCTGAAGCGATGCAACGAGGATGCGCTCCGCCTGCGAGAAATTCTCGGCGATTTCTATATTCCCGGCTTTCACGTGCATCCGGATTATATAGAGGAATCCGTCAAGGAGATCCACCGCATGAAAAGGGAGGGCGTGCGCCTCATGGGTGAGCTCGTTCCCTATTCCTCGGGCTGGGAGGATTTGACCGCGGCGGGCTTCGATGCGATCCTTGACGAGGCGGAAGCATGCGGCATGATACTCAGCCTCCATTCGGATGAAAATTACGATACGTGGGACGAAATGGTTCGCCGCCACAAAAATCTAACGATCGTCGCCGCGCACCCGGGCGAATATCCGAGGCTCATGCGCCATATTGCGCGCGCAAAAATCAGCGAAAACTACTATCTCGATCTATCCGGCACCGGGCTTTTTCGCTACGGCATGCTCGCGCGCGCCGTGAAGGAGATGGGTGCGGATCACGTGCTTTTCGGAACGGACTATCCCACCTGCACCCCCGGTATGTACGTTGGCGGCGTGACCTTCGATAAGTTTCTCACCGAAGAAGAAAAAGCTCTCGTCCTTGCGGGCAACGCAAAGCGCTTGCTGAATTTGTAAGAGCCCTTTTATGCACCGCATATTTTTAACTGCAGAGGAAAAGAAAAAATGAAAAAGAATCCTTCCATACTCTTTATCGGAAACAGCTATACCTATTATAACGATATGCCGAAGGCGATCTTCGAAAAGCTCACCCTCGCCGCAGGGTATACGGCCACCGTCACGGCGATCACCAAGGGCGCATGGACGCTCGAAAAATTTGCCGATCCCACGGATGAATACGGCAAAAAGGTCGAGGCCGCGCTGACGGGCGGTGAAAAATACGACTACGTGATCCTGCAGGAGCAGAGCCTGCGCCCCGCCATTGATCCCGACCGCTTTTTTGCCGCCGTGGAAAACCTTGCGGCACGCATCCGTGCTACGGGAGCGACACCCCTTCTCTACGCGACTTGGGGCAGACACGGCGACAGTGCCGACCTTGAAAAGCACTCTCTCACAAACGAATCAATGACCTACAAGCTCGCCGCATCCTACGCGGCAATCGGAGAAAGGCTCTCCATCCCCGTGATGCACGCGGGGCTTGCCTTCCGCGAGATCTATACGGGCGAGAGCGGCATCGAGCTTTATAATCCCGACCTCTCGCACCCCTCCTATGCGGGCAGCTACCTTGCCGCCGCCACCATCTATGCGCACATCTTCGAGGAAGAAGCCCCCGTATGGGACGGAGAGCTTGCCCCCGCCGATGCCGCTTTGCTTCGCTCTACCGCAAAAAAGCACGCATCGAATGCCCCCGAGATTCCTGCAGAATACAAATAAGAATACAACAAAAAGGGGAGTTCAAGCCAAAAAAACTTGATTTTAGCTCATTTATTGTTTTTTTGGCTTTTTTCATCTTTTGGTCATTTTCGCTTGCGCCGGGAGGCACCAGCCCCTTATATTTATGCCGCATCTATATAAACGGATGCGGCGTTTTTTATTTTTCGTTCCGTCTCTTTCTATATTCCAAGGGCGAAATGCCGTGGATCCTTTTAAAAATACGGCTGAAATAGCAAGCGTTTTCAAAACCCAAAAGATCCGCGATCTCTCCTACCGTCATAAAGGGATCCGAGAGAAGACTTTCCGCCTTTTGGATGCGCAGTGAATTTTTATATTCGATGGGAGAAAAACCGGTTCTCTGCTTAAAAAGGCGAAAAAGATGCGGCGCGCTCATAAAGGCGATCTCCGAAAGCGCCTGCACGAAAATCTCTTCCGTGTAATGATTTTTCACGTATTCAATTGCTGTATCGATACCGTCCAAGCTGCTTTCGGTGGTTTTCGCCACGTAATCCAAAAGTCCGCAGATCAGCGAAGCTGTCAAAAAATCCGTATGATGCTTCAGGGTTTCGCGGCGCAGCTGCTCGCAAAGATCAAAAGTGCTTTTCGGCGCGGCGTGAGTGATCACGCGCGGCAATGCAGAAAAAACGACCTCCTCGCCACTATCCCTCTCTGCCATGGTGAAGCTGACACGGTAAAAATCCAAGGAGCGCTCCGGTGCGCTGACCGAGTGCACAGACCCCTTCGGTAAATAGATCAGCGAGCCGGGTGCGAGCTGCACCTCCACACCCTTCCACTTATAGGTGCAAACGCCGCCCACGATCAGAAGAAAGCCGTTCAGCTCTCTGCCCCTCGGCGCGCAAACCGACCAGCTGTTCGTTTGCCGAATCACGGAAACCGCAGATATGGAATGCTTTTCAAATGAAATATCGTGCAGATCAAGAACTCTCATGCAATCGCCTCCTTTGATATTAGTGTAACATATTATTGCTGAAAAATCAAGTATAATGATAGTATCGTTCAAAAAATGAAAGCATCGGTCATTTACATTTCATTCGTCGTGCGGTATAATATCCTCGAAAGCAAGGAGGTATGCTATGAAAAACAAGTACAAGGTAGACGGCGGTTGCGTGCTTTGCCTGATGTGCGTGTACGAATGCCCCGTTGGCGCAATTTCGATTCTCGAAAATGAATCCACGAAAATTGATGCAGAAAAATGCATCGGATGCGGCAAGTGCTATAAAAACTGCCAGACCGGTGCCATCGTGAAAATAACAGAAGGAGCAGAATAAAATGATTGAATTTAAGAAAGAAAATGAAAAGATCCTGACCGAAAAGGAGGCAATTCCCGTATACGGTGAATACGACGTTGTTGTTGTCGGCGGCGGTATGGCAGGTGTAGGCGCGGCTTTAGCGGCAGCCAAGGGCGGCGCGAAGACCATCGTTGTGGAAAACACCTCTGCCCTCGGCGGTCTTACCACCATGGGTATCGTAAACATTCCCTTGGATTTCGTTTCCGGCGTAGGCGAGGAGTTCTTCGAGGCGCTCGAGGAGATCAACGGACTCAGAAAGAGAAATTCCGATCCCGAAAAGCATAAGCTCGTATTTGACAGACTCTTAAAGAAATACGATATCGACGTGCTTCTTGTTACCCCCTTGATCGATACGATCGTGGAGGGCAACTCTGTGAAGGGCATCATCATCCACACGAAAAAGGGCAAGCAGGCCATCCTCGGCAAAACCTTTGTGGATGCCTCGGGTGACTCCGATCTCGTTTACTTCGCAGGCGGCGAAACCATGACCGGCCGCGAGGAGGACGGCATGAGCATGGGATGCTCCTTGGAATTTGTTCTCGGCGGCGTGGATTTTGACGCTTATTATAACAGCGACCTCAACAAAAACGATCCGAAATGGTATAAATTTATTCCCGATCAGCTGGCGCTCGGCCATCTTCCCTATGAGATCGACAACCATCTGAACTGGATGACGCATCTTCCCGACCGCCCCGAGCACTGCGGCATGGACGAGGTGAGCATCTGCTTTGCGCACTCGAGAAACTGCTTCCCGACCGACAATGCGGATCTGACGAGAATGTACATCGAGGGACGTGAGCAGGCCGCGATCCTTGCAAAGTTTATTCGTGAAAACGTTCCGGGCTTTGAAAAGTCCTATCTTTCCTACACCGGCTCTCTGCTTGGAGTCAGAGAATCCCGCCGTATTGTAGGTGAATACATCTTCACCGGCTCGGATATCGCATATGCAAGAACCTTTGACGACGTTATCGCCATCAGCCAGCACGGCTTTGATCTGCACGGCTTCAAGGTTGCGGGCAACATGAAGTGGTTCAAGGGCAAGCTTCCCGACGGCCGCGAGGCATACATTGCCAACCGCGCAGGCTGGGGCTCTCAGCTTCCTCCCGATGACGGACTTCCCCGCGTAAACATGGCAGAGCTCGTGGAGGATAAGGGTATGTACCACTACGATATCCCCTACCGCGCACTCGTTCCGATCCGTCTTGACAACGTTCTCGCCGCAGGCCGCAACATCTCCGCGGATATCCCCGGCCAGTCCGGTACGAGACTCGTTATGTGTTGCATGTCTCTTGGTGAGGCGGCGGGCACGGCATCCGCGCTTGCCGTGAAAAACGGCGTGAAGGTTCGCGATATCGACGTAGGCGAGCTGCAGCGCACCATGGTAGTTAACGGCGTAAACATCGGCCAGCGCTTCAGACAGATTCCTGCACTCATCGGCGTAAAGGATAACGTGGTGGATAAATATTCCGGCGGCGTCAGCGGCGCGGGCAATAACTGATACGAAAAGATCCATAACGATACCCCCGATCGCCCACACGGGCGGTCGGGGATCCTTCATAAAGGAGAAAACCATGTTTTTTCACTGTGAAAAAAGGCCCGAGGAAAAGGGCATTTCCTCCCTTGAGCTTTTGCGCTTTTTAAAAAAGCTGGACGAAAAGAAGATCCCTATGCACTCCTTGCTGATTGCAAGGGGAGACGATCCGATTTTGAATGCCTATTGGGCGCCCTTTGATCGTGATACCCTGCACCGCCAAAACTCCGTGACCAAAAGCTTTGTTTCTCTCGCCATCGGTCTTCTTTGGGAGGAGGGCAAGCTTTCGCTCAACGATCCTGTGATTCGCTACTTCCCCGAGGCGAAGGAATATGAAATTCCCGAAGAGATCAAAAAGCAAACGGTGCGCGATCTTCTCTCCATGCAAACGGTCTATATGCCGCACGGAGAGCGGCACTGGGTAAAATACAAGGATTACGATCGCATCAAGGCCTATTTTACCGACCGCGTGATGAAGGCTCGCGGCACGCTCTTTTCCTATGACAGCCGTGCATCCCATATTCTCGGCATCATCGCCGAGCGCCTCGCGGGCAAGCCCTTCCTTGAATATCTGAAGGAAAAATTTCTTCTGCGGATCGGATTTTCCCAAAACGCAACCTGCATCAAGGATGCGATGGGTTATTCCTGGGCGGATTCGGGACTCCTCTGCACAGCCGAGGATCTTTTTCGCGTGGCAAAATTTATCCGCGACGGCGGTGCTTTTGAAGGTGAGCGACTGATGAACGAGGAATACCTCAGACTTGCAACCTCCCGCATCACCTCCAACTGCGTGGGCGGAAACGATGCGGCAAACAATGCCTATGGCTATGGGTATCAGATCTGGCACGAAAGGGACGGCGGCTTTGGCTTTCACGGGATGGGAATGCAATATATGATCTGCATTCCGAAAAAGGATTTCATTCTCGTTTGCACCGCCGACACAATGGGAGACGATGCATCCCGCGCCATATTTCTTTCCATGTATGAGGATTTTGTAGATGAGGCGCTGGGAGATCACCCGCTGCCCGAAAACGCGAAGGGCTATGCCGCACTGGTGTCCTATGCGAAAAATTTAAAGCTCACCTCGCTTGGCGGTATGAAAACGACCAATACTGCAAGGATCGTAAACGGAAAAGAGATCCTTCTTTCCGAAAACCCGATGCAGATCAAAAGAATGCGCCTTTCCTTCTCGGAGGATGCGGGCGAGCTGATCTACGAAAACGCACAGGGCGAAAAGCGCCTCCCCTTCGGGCTTTGCAAAAACGTGCTGTCTCTTTTCCCCGAGGATGGCTATGAAAATCTGCAGCTCGGAAGCTCCGAGCCCGGGTATCACCACCCCTGCGCGACCTCTGCCGCCTGGCAGGATGAAAGAACCCTTGCCATCAAATCCTTTATGACGGGCAGCCATCTCGGAAGCGTATATATGCAAATCTCCTTCGCAGGCGATACGGCTTCGATCAGCATGACCAAAACGGCAAACTACTTTTTAAATGAGTACGAGGGCGCGGCCACCGGAAAGCTTATAAACCACTGAATTCACTCCGTAAAATAAAATACGAGCAAGAAAAAGGATTTTTCCTTACGCTTGCTCGTGTTTTTTATATTATGGAAACGTTTATTTTTTCTCCGAGATTTTCTTTCCGTCCGAAAATGCTTTTCCGACCGCATCGCCAAGACGCAGATAGGCATGCGCGATCGGCTCATACACGATGGGATCGAGCCGTCTTACGTCCACTCTGCCGTTTGCATCTAAGATGCTTTCATCCGCCGAGACGTTCACGATCTCGCCCACGAGACGGCAGGACTCCTTATCGTAGGATTTCACACGGCACTCCAAGGCGAAGGGAAGCTCGGCAAAAAGAGGCGCGTTCACGTGCTCGGCAGGCGTAGCGCTCCATCCGCAGGCACGGATCTTATCGGGAATTTTCGTGCCGCTCACGATGCCGACGTAATCGGCGGCGATCACGGTATCCGCGGTGGCAACGCTGACGGTGAAGGCGCCCGTTTTTTCAAGATTATAGGTCGTTTTATGATCCTCGCTGATGCAAACCGAGATCTCGTTTTCCTCGCTGATGCCGCCCCAAGCGGCATTCATAGCGTTGGGAACGCCGTTTTCATCGTACGTACCGAGAATCAGCACGGGCATCGGATAGAGCCAGGGCTTTGCGCCAAAATTCTTTCTCATAAAAAAATCTCCTTTTAATCCAGATAGGTAACGAGCGCTTCGTGAGAGAGGCGCTTTTTTTCGCGCAGAGGATCGCCTTCTTTTGCGTAGCCGAGCGAAATAACAAGCCTCACCGCGCCGTCAAGGGCGCAGATCTCGCGTATTTTTCCATCATCCAGCCAGCCGAGAATACAGGTGGCAAGCCCCTGCGCCGCGGCCTCCGCCGTGATATACGCCGCGAGAATTCCGATATCCATAGAACGGTAATCGTTCTTTTTGAGCTTTGCGCCAAGCGCCGCCGAGGCAACGTAGGGCTTCTCGGAGATTACGAGCAAAACAGGCGCATCGGATGCGAATTTATTCATTCCCATGCCCTGCACCGCCTTGGCAACGCGCGCGGCGCTCTCGCCGCGGCACACCGTGATATGATAGGGCTGGCCGTTACAGGCAGAGGGCGAAAGCCGTGCGCTCTCAAGCACCGCGAAAAGCTTCTCCTCCTCTACCGCTCTTTCTTTATCGTAAGCGCGGCAGGACTGCCGCGTTTTTGCAATCTCCGAAAAATTCATTCTTCCCTCTCCTCTCTTTTTACCCAGCACAGCATACGGTCCTTGACGGTATGCGTAATTTTATCGATCTCCGAAAGATAGGTAAGATACGAGCGCAGGGTGCTCCCGATCAGAAGATACTGCTCCAGGCTCATCG
The DNA here is from genome assembly GCA_045630385.1 of Eubacteriales bacterium. Taxonomy (GTDB): domain Bacteria; phylum Bacillota; class Clostridia; order Oscillospirales; family CAG-272; genus UBA1740. Next base: position 30,239 of record JAZQTA010000057.1, read on the forward strand.
CGAGTCCGTAACGCGAAAAGATCCTTTCAAGAAGCCCCTCGAACGCGATCGGCTCGCTTACCTCCTCCAAAATCACAGAAATCAGCTCCTCGGTTTTTCGGATATTCTCTCTCGCAAGAGGTGCGATATCCTCGGTCATTTCCGAATGTGCGGACACGAAACGCGCGCCCTGCATGGCGGCGATCCTCTCCAGCGTTTCAAGATACATCCCCACGTCGTAAACGTAAGGGATGCCGTATTTTTCAAGCGTCGCGCGGCTTGCGAGCGCATCCGCAAGATACACGGCGCCGTCATCCGTTGCGAAGCCGTACTGATCCTCCGTGTGCCCCGGCAAGGGCAGAACGGAAAGCCCCTCGGGCAGCACCGCATCCGTGAGCACCTCGGCATCGCACGCGGGAGCAAAGAGGAAGCCGTGCGAAAGCGCCTTCGGCGGCTTTGCGCCGTAAAGGATCGCGTTCCCCCTCGGCGGATGGAGCACCGCGCCAAGCTCGCCGCGCGGTGCATAGACCTTACAGCCCGTACGGCTTTTTATATGCAGGCATCCGCCGATATGATCACAGTGCGCATGCGTGACAAGGATCATTCGGATCTGCCATCCGTTTTCTTCTGCGATGCGTAGCACCTTGTTCGCCGCGCCCTTATTGTTTCCGCTGTCGATCAGAGCGATCTCGCGATCGCTGATCTTATAGATGCCGATCTTTGCGGGGCAATCCACGAAATAAAACCGCTCCGTGACCTTCACAAGCTCGTACATAATTCTCTCCGTTTCTGAAAATAGAGGACATTGCCCAATGCAATGCTTACCTTGGAAAAAAATCCTCGAAAATTTTTTCGAGGATTTTTTTATTCGTTACAATAGCGATGGCATATCATCGCCGCAGAAATCAAATTTTATTCGGAGCGAAGAGCCACTACGGGATCCTTCTTCGCCGCAGATCTCGCAGGGAACACGCCCGAGATCAGAGTGAGGAACACGCTGAGCAGAATCATAAGAATCGCCTGCTGGGGCGGAAGCTTCGCGATCGCGGGAATATTCGCTGCCTTTTTAAGGATAATATTGATGATCACGGAAACACCGTAGGTCACACCAACGCCGAACACACCCGAAAGCAAACCGAGAATAAAGGTCTCTGCCGTAAAGAGACGGGAAACATCCTTCTTGCGGCCGCCGATGGAACGGATAACGCCGATCTCCTTGATTCTCTCCACAACCGAAACGTAGGTGATAATGCCGATCATAACCGTGGATACCACCAAAGAAATAGAAGTGAAGGCAATCAATGCGTAAGAAATAATATCGATCATCGTGTTGATCATGGCAATAACGAGGTCGAGCGTATCCGTATAGGTCACGTCACTTCTGTCCGCCTTCTTGATCACCGTGCCGCCCGCGGTAATATCTCCCTCCTCGTTCCAAGCATCGAGATAAGCATTTACCTGATCCTTGGTTTCGAAGTTGTTGGGATAGATAGAAACGGAATTTGCAAGATCGTTACCGCCGAGGTTACGAAGCGAAAGCTCATACAGAGACTGGAGGCCCACGCTGCCTGTGCTTCCTGTGCTGCCGGTGCTGCCCGTGCTGCCCATGCTACCCGTTCCGCCGGTGCCGCCTGCACTGCCTGAGCCACCCATGCCGCCCATGCCGCTCAAGGCACCCAAGCCGCCCAAGTCGCTAAACATCGACTGGCCAACGAAGATCGTATCGGTATAAGCCTCCCCCTCATACGTAAAGGAAAGATCGTAATAGATACCGGTCTTCATCGCACCAACGGCCATGCTGCGAATGGATTCACTTCCGCTCTCGCGCAGGTACGTTGCGATCTCAGACTCCATATTCTTTTCAAGAACGTAATCCGAAAGCGCCTCGGTATAATAGATGCCCGAGGTCATACAGCCGTAGGAGATCGTTTCCTTGGGCTGAAGAATGCCAACCACCTTCAAAGAAAGCGCATCCCCATCCGCTACGCCCTCAGCAAAGGGATCATAGGTAAAGGGAGACATCATTGCCGTGGCAGGATTTTCATTTTTGGTAAAGATCGCATCGTTTGCATGGAAGGTAAAGGTTTTTCCGAGAAGCTCCTCGTAGGTGAAGTATTCCTTCTTGTCAGCTTCGTTATAAGATTCGCTTTCGGTCGCCTCATGCACGATGTTGATAAACTGATTCTGCGAATAATAGCCGAGTCTTGCAAGCAAAAGATCCGAAATACGGCGATCGGCATCCAGAACGAGCATGATCTCGCCCGCCTCCTTTGCCACATCACCCGCCAGCACGTTATACTGATCGGTCACGTAGGTCTCATTCGAGGGCGCTTGCTTAAACGATGGGATCATCATCGAGATAAAGGATGCATATCCACTGAATTCGGTCTTATTCAGAACCGAGGTATAAAGCGCGGTCAAGGCACTGATAGAGAGCTTACGCTCAGCGCCGGTCTCATCCTTAAAGGATGTATAGATGCTGTTGGAAAGATCGATGTCATAGCCAAAGATCATATCCGCATAATACGATTCGGGCATGGACTTCACATAATTGATGTACGCCTGTGTGATCTCGTTTTTCAGTATGAACGCTTCGGTCGTATCCTGCATCTTTGCAACATGTGCCAGCATGGAATTGATAAAGACCTTGCCGTCCTCCTGCTTGATCTCTTCGAAATCAAGCGAGGACATAAGATCGGTGATCGCCTCAAAATCATACACGGTTTCGGCAATATGGATCGGGTAGCCCGAAAGCATATCGTCCTGCATGGAGGCAACGTAACCCTTGATGCCGGCGGAAAGCGCAAGCACTAGGGCGATACCTATGATACCGATCGAGCCGGCAAAGCCAACCATAGCGGTTCTTCTCTTTTTCGATATCAAATTCTTTGCGGAAAGGCGAAAGGCCGTGAAGACCGACATCTTCGCCTTCTCCTTACCGGTGCGGCGGCCGCGCTTTTTACGGTCAAATCTGCGGTACAGCGAGGTCTCCGTTTTTTCTCCCGCCTCGGAGAAGGGATTGGTGTCCTCCACCACACGGCCATCCAAAAGACGAACGATACGCGTGGAATATTCCTCTGCAAGCTCAGGGTTATGCGTAACCATGATAACCAGGCGCTCCTTAGAAATCTCGCGGATCAGATCCATGATCTGCACGCTCGTCTGCGTATCCAAAGCACCCGTAGGCTCATCGGCAAGCAAGATCTCCGGATCATTTACAAGCGCTCGCGCGATTGCAACGCGCTGGCACTGACCGCCCGAAAGCTGATTGGGGCGCTGATAATACTTTCCCTTCAAGCCGACGCGGTCGAGCGCTTCCCTTGCGCGGCGGCGCCTCTCATCACGCGAAATACCCGCGATCGTCAGCGCGAGCTCCACGTTTTCCAGCACCGTCTGGTGCGGAATCAAATTGTAGCTCTGGAAAATAAATCCGACACGGTGATTACGGTATACGTCCCAATCTCTGTCGTTAAAGGCCTTCGTGCTGCGCCCGCTGATTGTGAGATCGCCCGAGGTATACTTATCCAAACCGCCGATGATATTCAGCAGCGTGGTTTTTCCGCAGCCCGAGGGACCGAGAATGGACACAAACTCACTCTTGCGGAAGCAGATACTCACGTCACGCAGGGCTTCCACCCGCTCCGATGCTGTCACATAAACTTTTGTGATGTTCTTAAGTTTAAGCATTCTTTGTTTTCCTTTGCCATTATATTTTCACTTTATTATAAAGCATGAATATAGACATTAAATATAAAAGTTGAAAATTTTTTTTAAATTTTGAACAACGCAATAACCGAGAAATGGAGAAAAAACGCGCATGTGCAAAGTGCCGAACCGCGCAGCCGTCACAAAAGGTCCGTGAATGCGGTATGCCGAGCAAGCATTTTTTCTCGGTTTCTTTAAGCAGATCAAAGGATCGCGCCTCCCCGATTGCAAACTTTTTGAATCGAAAAAAAACGAATACTGTTGCCTCGCTTCATGTCAAGAGTTGAAAACGCCGATTTTTTTTGTTCAAAACGCCAAAAACACAATATATGGTTTTTTTCTCTTGACAGCACACAATATATGGTGTATAATAGGGATACACACAAACCGCGCGGCGAGGAAAATTTTTGGCAAAAAAATCCGTTTTTTCCCCTTCGGAAAGTGCCGTTTTGCCTTGCCTCACATAGGAAAATCAGAAGTGGTGAAAGACTTTTCTTTCGCCCCTTTTTTCACCTATAAAAAGAAAAATCCCCTCAAAAATCGCAGAAAGGATCAACGAAAATGAAACTGATTAAAAGAAACGGCTCCGAAGCCATTTTCACAAGAGCAAAGATCACCGCCGCAATCGCAAAAGCAAATGACGCGGTAGAAGAATATGAAAGAATCACCGATTCGGAGATCGACGCCATTGCCCTGCGTGTAGAAGAGCAGTGCGCAAAGCTGCATCGCTCCGTAAGCGTGGAGGAGGTGCAGGACCTCGTTGAGACCGAGCTGATGGCCAAGGGTGCGTACGTGCTTGCAAAGGCGTACATCACTTACCGTTACAAGCGTGCACTCGTGCGCCGCGCCAATACCACGGATGAAAAGATCCTTTCCCTGATCGAGTGCAACAACGAAGAGGTCAAGCAGGAAAACGCAAACAAGAACCCCACCGTTAACTCCGTGCAAAGAGATTATATGGCGGGCGAGGTTTCAAAGGATATCACGCGCCGTCTGCTTCTCCCCGAAGAGATCGTCAAGGCACACGAGGACGGTCTTATCCATTTCCATGACAGCGATTATTTTGCGCAGCACATGCACAACTGTGACCTCGTTAACCTCGAGGACATGCTCCAGAACGGCACCGTTATCAGCGGCACGATGATCGAGAAGCCTCACAGCTTCTCCACGGCCTGCAACATTGCCACGCAGATCATTGCGCAGGTTGCCTCCAACCAGTACGGCGGCCAGTCCATCAGCCTTACGCATCTTGCCCCCTTCGTGCAGATCAGCCGCGAAAAGCTGACCGCGCAGGTGAAGGCCGAGCTCGGCCGCGCCGGCGTGACGGACGAAAAGCTGATCGCCGCGATCGCAGAGGAAAGACTGCGCGATGAGGTGCGCAAGGGCGTGCAGTGCATTCAATATCAGGTCGTAACGCTTCTCACCACAAATGGACAAGCGCCCTTCATCACCGTATTTATGTACCTCGGTGAAGCGAAGAATGAGCAAGAGAAGGCCGACCTTGCCATGATCATCGAGGAAACGCTGATCCAGCGCTATCGCGGCGTAAAGAACGAGGCCGGCGTTTGGATCACCCCCGCTTTCCCCAAGCTTATCTACGTCCTGGAGGAGCAGAACATCACCCCCGATTCCAAGTACTACTATCTCACCGAGCTTGCCGCGAAGTGCACGGCAAAGCGCATGGTGCCTGACTATATCTCCGAAAAGATCATGCTGCAGAACAAGAAGGACAAAAACGGCGTGGGCCATTGCTACACCTGCATGGGCTGCCGCTCCTTCCTGACTCCCTTCGTGGATGAAGACGGAAACCCGAAATACTACGGCCGCTTCAATCAGGGTGTCGTTACCGTAAACCTCGTAGACATCGGTCTTTGCGCTGACGGTAATATGGAAAAGTTCTGGGAGGTCTTTGACGACAGAATGGAGCTTTGCCACAAGGCTCTGCAGTGCCGCCACGAGCGCCTGAGCGGAACGCTTTCCGATGCCGCTCCCATCCTCTGGCAGTACGGTGCGCTCACAAGACTCAAGAAGGGTGAAACCATTGATAAATATCTGCACGGCGGATATTCCACCATCTCTCTCGGCTATGCCGGCCTTTGGGAGTGCGTATACGCGCTGAACGGCAAGAAGCTGACCGAGCCGGAGGGCGAGCCACTCGGCCTTGAGATCATGAAGAAGCTCAACGAATACACCGCTAAGTGGAAGGCCGCAGAGAACATCGACTATTCGCTTTACGGAACGCCCCTTGAGAGCACGACCTACAAGTTTGCCAAGTGCCTGCAGAAGCGCTTCGGCATCATCAAGGGCGTGACCGACCGCAACTATATCACCAACTCCTACCACGTGCACGTAACCGAGCCGATCGACGCATTCGATAAGCTCACGCTGGAATCCAAGTTCCAGGCGCTCTCCCCCGGCGGCGCGATCTCCTACGTGGAGGGTCCCGACATGCAGAACAACATTGAGGCCGTGCTGGGTGTCATGCAGTTCATTTACGACAACATTATGTACGCCGAGCTGAATACCAAGAGCGACTATTGCCAGGTTTGCGGCTACGACGGAGAGATCGCGATCTGCGAGGACGAGGACGGCAAGCTCGTTTGGGAATGCCCGAACTGCCACAACCGCGATCAAGCAAAGATGAACGTCGCAAGAAGAACCTGCGGCTATATCGGAACGCAGTATTGGAATCAGGGCAGAACCTCCGAGATCAAGGACAGAGTCCTGCATCTGTAATTTTTAGGAAAACACCATGAAGATAGGAAACCTGACGCTCAAACACGGTCTTTTTCTCGGACCGATGGCAGGCTATACCGATTACGGTATGCGCGAGATCTCGAAGCGTTACGGTGCGGAATATCTCGTGACGGAAATGGTCAGCGCCAAGGCGGTGCTTCATAACGATAAAAAAACCTGCGCCTTGGCCTACTTTCCCGAAAGCCAAAGCCCCTGTGCCATTCAGATCTTCGGCAGCGAGCCTGCGGTTATGGCAGAGGCGGCAAAAAGACTTTCGGAAGGTGTCGGCGGCGGATGCGCCCCCGTAGCCATGGATATCAATATGGGTTGTCCCGTTCCGAAGGTTTTCGGAAACGGCGAGGGGAGTGCCTTGATGGCAAGCCCCTCTCTTATTTTTGATATCGTGAAGGCCGTCAGAGAAGCAATCCATATCCCCGTCACCGTCAAGCTTCGCGCCGGCATCGACGAGCGGCATAAAAATGCCGCGGAATGCGCCAAGGCGGCCGAGGCCGCGGGTGCCGCTCTCATCGCCGTGCACGGGCGCACGAGAAAGCAAATGTATATGGGCCTTGCCGACAGAGAGATCATTCGCAGCGTGAAAGAAGCCGTTGCCGTCCCCGTGATCGCAAACGGCGATATTTATACGGCAGACGATGCCCTTTCGATGCTGCGCGAAACGGGCGCGGACGGCGTTATGGTGGCAAGAGGCGCGGTGGGCAATCCGTTTATCTTCCGCGAGATCGCCGCCGCATTAGAGGGCATTCCCTGCCCCGCTCCCACCCCCGCCGAGCGCATAGAGGCGGCACTTCTGCAGCTTTCCTTTTCCATCGAGCAAAAGGGCGAAGCCCTTGCCGTGGTGGAAGGGCGCAAGCAGATCGCGGGCTACCTGAAGGGACAGCGCGGCGCGGCCGCCCTGCGCGGAAGGATTCACACGGCAAGCACCTTTGCCGAGATGAAGGAAGCCCTCTCCGAGGCGCTCGCTCTTTCAGAGGCAGAATCCGCCCTTGACTAACCACCCGTATCACCTCAGCAATGAACCTTCAAACGCATCCGCATTCGCTAAATAAATAAAGCGCCGGCAAGGGTGGTTTCTCCTCCTCGTCGGCGCTTTTTTAATGCAAATGCAAAGTTTTGTTTGCAAAATATTTTCATCCGTTCATGATCAGAGAGTTCAAATAACTCCTATTCACACAGATCGTTTTAATTGCGCTTTTATTTTTTTGGACTGTATCCTTTCATGATTTTCATGATATCTTTTTTATAAACGTTGCCCCCGAGAACGTCGCCGTTAGGAGAAAAGGAAATGCATTTTACGTCATGCGCGTCCTCCGCGTATGGGTTTTCGGGGCGCGATGCAATGAAATACTCCGCCAAGAATTTCAAGGCGTTTCCTTCCGGGAAGACCACGTTTCCCTCTCCCACGGGGATCTGCATATCGGCAAAGGACGCGAGGATCTCTCGCGTTTTTCTATTGTAGGGATTTTCATCCTCGCGGCTTACGAGCCATGCGGGCGAAAGGCGGATCGGGATGCCGCACCGCTTTGTCTCACGCGCAAAGATCTGCACCGTGCCGAGCGGAATGGACTCCTGGTGAAAGGCATCCACAGAGAGAAGCAGATCGTTCACGCCGACGCGCGCGAGCATTCTTGCCACCTCGCCGATTTGCTTTTCATCATTGGAAAAATAACCGTTGGTGATCACCTGGCGCTTCGGGACCTCGAGCTCCCGCGCGGCTTCCATGATCTTCTCCACCGCCTGCGGATGTAACAGCGGCTCGCCGCCAAAGGCCATGACGGTTTTTATATCATATACCGCCGCGATCTTCCGCACGGCATCTGCGGCTACGAAAGGATCGATCCGCTCGCCCGAGGCGCAATGCGCCCCCTCGGAGCAATGCTTGCACCGTCCCGTGCACGCATTCGTCACGGCGAATTCGATTTTTTGCGTACTTTTAAGATATGGATTCATGGCAGATCTCCGGCCGTCCTTCATTCGGATTTTGACATTTGAAAGGCGCTTTCCGCGCTCCCTAAGAAAATTATAGCACATGATATAAAAAATGTAAAGTCCGATCCGTCCCCGTGAATTTTCGCTTTCGGATTTGACTCTGCCCTTTTATATAAAAAATAAAATGAAGAAATATACTTTATTTTATTGACAAACAAAAGATCCTGTGCTAAAATAAAACATGTTAGCAATACCGGTCGAAAATTTTATTTTTGGTTTGTAGAAGCTTCGGCTTTTATAAATAAAAAAAATGCGCTCCGCGACAAAATGCGAGCCGCGGACGTCAAAAAATTAAGGAGGAACATTAAAATGTTCAAAAAAGTTTTATCCCTTATTCTCGCATTGGTTATGATCAGCGCACTCGCAGTGTCCTTTACGTCCTGCGGCAAAAAGGCTGTTTCTGACATGACCGAGGCACCTCTCGCAGCAGTGGAGCTCAAGAAGGATTTCGACGTTCCCGCTGATTTCAAGATCGGCGTTATCTGCCTGCACGACGAGGCTTCCACCTACGACCTCAACTTCATCAACGGCGTGAAGAAGATGCAGTCTGTGCTTGGTCTCTCCGACTCGCAGATCATCTACAAGAAGGGTATCCCCGAGTCTGCGGATTGCACCGTAGCTGCCGATGACCTTGTTGACCAGGGTTGCAAGATCGTGTTTGCAAACTCCTTCGGTCACGAGTCCTTCCTTCTTGAGTCCGCAAAGAAGCATCCCGAGGTTCAGTTCTGCCACGCTACCGGTACTACTGCTCACACCAAGGGTGTTGCTAACTTCCACAATGCATTCGCTTCCATCTACGAGGGCAGATATCTTGCAGGCGTTGCCGCAGGTCTCAAGCTCAACGAGATGATCGCTGACGGCAAGATCACCCCTGCAGAGGCAAAGATCGGCTACGTTGGTGCATTCCCCTACGCAGAGGTTAAGTCCGGCTACACCTCCTTCTTCCTTGGCGCAAGATCCATCTGCCCCTCCGCTACCATGGAGGTTCAGTTCACCGGTTCTTGGTACGATGAGATCAAGGAAAAGGAAACCGCTACCGCTCTTATCAACAATAAGTGCGTTCTTATTTCTCAGCACGCAGACTCCATGGGTGCTCCCACCGTTTGCGAGGAGAAGGGCGTTCCGAACGTTTCCTACAACGGCTCTACCGACGAGGCTTGCCCCGCAACCTTCATCGTTTCCTCCAGAATCGATTGGGCACCTTACTATGTTTACATCATTAAGCAGTACTGCACCGGCGAAGAGATCGCTACCGACTGGACCGGAACGGTTGCTACCGGCTCCGTAGTTCTTACCGGTATCAACAAGACCGCTGCTGCAGAGGGCACCTTCGAGAAGATCCAGGAGGTTGCTGCAAAGCTGAAGAGCGGCGAGATCAAGGTATTTGATACCGACACCTTCACCGTTGGCGGTCAGAAGGTAACCACCTACCTGGCTGACGTAGACGATTTCGGCGATTTCAAACCCGAGACCGAGGCAATCAAGGACGGCTACTTTGCAGAGAGCGCTGATCGTTCCGCTCCTTACTTCGACATTAACATTGATGGAATTACCCTCATCACCGAGGACTAATTGATCAATCATTTTCACGCAAACAAGCGGGGCGCCGCCCCGCTTGTTTCTTAAATTTTTCGGTCTACAAGACGCAAGCAAGCGGCTTGAGGAATTTTCTCAAGTCGCTTCCTTGAATTTTGTAGAAGATTTCTTTTTACGGAGGAATTTGGATGAATAAGCAGATTGCCATCGAAATGAAGGGCGTTACGAAAACCTTCGGCAGCATTATCGCCAACAAAAACGTGGATCTCGAGGTTTACCGCGGCGAGATCCTTGCGGTGCTTGGCGAAAACGGCTGCGGCAAGACCACGCTGATGAATATGATCGCCGGCATCTATTATCCCGATGCGGGTAGCATCTTTATCGACGGGAAGGAAGCGAGTATTCACTCCCCTGCGGATGCCTTTTCCTACGGCATCGGTATGATACATCAGCATTTCAAGCTGGTGGATCTTTTCACCGCCGCCGAAAATATTATTCTCGGAAACAAAAGCGAAGAGCGCTATAATATTGCGAACGTTTCCGCACAGGTCAAACAGATTGCGGACAGATACGGCTTCCATATCGATCCCGATAAGAAGATCTACGACATGTCGGTTTCCGAAAAGCAGACCGTTGAGATCATCAAGGTGCTTTACAGAGGCGCCGAGATCCTGATTCTGGACGAGCCCTCCGCCGTTCTTACCCCCCAGGAGACCGACCGCCTTTTCGACGTGCTTCGCAAAATGCGCGAGGACGGAAAATCCATCATTATCATCACGCATAAGCTGCACGAGGTGCTTTCGAACTCCGACCGCGTGGCCGTGCTTCGCAAGGGCGAGCATATCGGCACGGTGAATACCGCCGAAACCACCGCCGAGGCGCTGACCGAAATGATGGTAGGAAGAAAGGTTGCGCTGAATATCGACCGCCCCATGCCCGAAAACGTGCAGGACAGACTTGTGGTCAAGGGACTTTCCATGACAAGCCTTGACGGCGTAAAGGTGCTCGACGATATCAATTTCACCGCACGCTCAGGAGAAATTCTCGGCATCGCGGGCATTGCGGGCTCGGGCCAGCGCGAGCTTTTGGAGGCGATCGCAGGACTGAAGCCGCTCGACTGCGGCGAGATCGTTTTCAACCGCCCGAAGAAAAACCTTCCCGTTTCCTTTTATCATAAAACCCTTTCGGACGTTAAGGCACTTGCCGCCGAGGGGAAATTCCATTATGAGGACGGCTCTGCCGTTGACTTTTCCGGCATGACGAATACCGAGATCCGCGCACTCGTGAACGCCGGAAAGGTGCTTTTCAACGAGGATGACGTGATGAGCCTGCGTGACAAAACGCCTCTGCAGATCCGCGAGGTCGGCGTTCGCCTCTCCTTCGTTCCCGAGGATAGACTCGGCATGGGTCTTGTCGGAAACATGGATATCGTGGATAACATCATGCTCCGCAGCTACCGCAAATCAAACTCCATATTCGTGGACCGAAAGAAGCCGAGCGATCTTGCAGACAGGATCGTCAAGGATCTGGAGGTTGCCACGCCGAATACCCGCACCGCCGTGCGCCGTCTTTCGGGCGGTAACGTGCAGAAGGTGTTGCTCGGAAGAGAGATCGCGGCCGCGCCCGCCGTTCTGATGGCGGCCTACCCCGTCAGAGGTTTGGATATCAACTCTTCCTATACGATCTATAATCTTCTCACCGAGCAGAAGAAAAACGGCGTTGCCGTTGTTTTCGTCGGCGAGGATCTGGACGTACTACTGGAGCTTTGTGACAGGATCATGGTCATTTGCGCCGGCAAGATCACCGGCATTGTGGACGGTCGTACCGTCACCAAAGAGGAGGTCGGTCTTCTGATGACGAAAACCGACGTCAATGCCGAAAAGGAGGTTACGAAATGAAGGATTTTTTCAAAAATCTTGAGCTTCCCTTCCACGTAGTGAAGCGAAGCACGATCCCCGTATGGAAGTCGATGCTTTTCCGCGTGATCGCCGTGGTGGCCGCGCTTCTCCTCTGCTCGATCCTTGCGGTCTTTATGATCGATGCCTCTCCGATTAAATTTATCACAACGATGTTTGACGGTGCGTTCGGCTCGGGGCGCCGCATCTGGAAGTTCGCAATGGATACCTGCGTTCTGCTTTGCATCGCGCTTGCGATCACGCCCGCCTTCAAGATGCGCTTTTGGAACATCGGCGCAGAGGGACAAACGCTGATCGGCGCGCTGGCGGCGGTTGCCGTGATCATTCACGGCAAGGGACTGCCCAACTGGTTTCTGCTGATCTTAATGTTCATCGCCGCCGTTCTCGTCGGCGCGGTCTGGGGCGGTATCCCCGCCGTCTGCAAGGCGATCTGGGGCACGAACGAAACCCTCTTCACTCTGATGATGAACTACGTAGCCACCGGTCTTGTTTCCTACTACCTGCTTCTTTGGACGCCCAGCGGCTCAAGCGTGCTCGGAAGACTGAATACGGGACATCTTCCCGTTTTGGGGCATGAATATCTTCTGCTTATTCTCCTCGTGCTGGCGCTCACCGCCGCCGTTTACGTGTATCAGAAGTACACCAAGCAGGGCTATGAGATCTCGGTCGTCGGCGAATCCGAGAACACCGCAAACTATATCGGCATCAACGTCAAAAAGGTCATCATCCGCACGATGCTCATTTCGGGCGCGATCTGCGGCTTTGCGGGCTTTTTGATCGTCGGTGCGCTGGACCACTCGGTCGCAGTCACCTCGGTGGGCGGCAGAGGCTTCACCGCCATCATGGTTTCCTGGCTTGCGAAATTCAATCCCCTGATTATGATCGGCACCTCCGCCTTCATCACCTTCTTAAAGCAGGGTGCGGCGCAGGTCACCTCAACCTTTAACGTAGACTCTGCCTTCCCCGACGTAGTGGTCGGCATCGTTCTCTTCTTTATCATCGGCTGTGAATTCTTCATCGGCTATCAGCTTAAATTCAAGCTGAACGAAAAAGCCAAGGAAGAGCTTAACAAAAAGGAAGGAGGATCCTTGAAATGATGCTTCTTGACTATATTCTGACCTCGGTTGCGATCGGCATGACCTTCCTTCTCGGCTGCACGGGTGAGATCCTCACCGAAAAGGCGGGGCATCTGAACCTCGGAATTCCCGGCATTATGTGCATCGGCGGTGCTTCGGGCTGTCTTGCTCTGAAGGCTTGCTATGATCTTCCCGGATTTTTGGCGGTTATCATTGCGATCATCGCCACAATTCTCGGCGGTGCGCTGATGGGCGCGATCTACAGCTTTCTGACCGTTACCCTCAAGTCGAACCAGAACGTGACCGGTCTTGCGATGACCACCTTCGGCGTCGGCGTAACGAAATACGTTATGAACGGCATGGCGATCAACGCAACGAGAAACTATCTTTACGCGCTCAAATACTTCCGTGCCCCCTTCGCATCCGCAGACACCGGTCTTAAGTATTGGGGCATTATGATGTATCTTGCAATCGGCATTGCTTTGGCCTCGGCCTACGTGCTGACGCGCACGAGAGTTGGTCTTCATCTGCGCGCCGTGGGCGAAAACCCCGCTACGGCAGACGCCGTCGGCATCAACGTGACCGCGTATAAATACGGCGCGACCTGCATCGGAAGCGCGGTGGCGGCGCTCGGCGGACTTTACTACATCATGGACTATATGGGCTCGATGGAGGCTTATAAGACCATCGAAGCACTCGGCTGGCTCTCGGTGGCGCTGGTTATCTTCACGCTGTGGAGACCGCAGATCAGCATCATCGGCTCGATCATCTTCGGTCTTCTCTACCTCGCGGGCACGCGCATCCCCACCCTGCTTGGCATTAAGCTCGACATGAGCGCAACGCCGCTTCTGCAGATGCTTCCCTATCTCGTCACGATCATCGTTCTGATCATCACGAGCATTGGAAAGAAGCGCGAAAACCAACCGCCCGCATCTCTCGGAATTCCTTATTTCAGAGAGGAAAGATAATAAAAGCAAATTTTCATTTACAAAAAACGGCAAAGGAGCACTCCTTTGCCGTTTTATTTTTTACCTTACAAATCAAGCAAAGCAAAAGATGGGCGCGCCGCAAAAATGCGGCGCGCCCATTTCGTTTTTATTTCTGCTCGCGGAAAACAACCGTTTTCGTCTCGGCGTCCATCGATTCCACGATGGCAAGCGACTCCAGGTGATATCCGAGATTGCGGATGCTTCTGCCGCCGTACTGGAAGCCCTTTTCGATCGCGATGCCGATGCCCGCAACACTTGCGCCCGCCGATTCCGTGATCGAGATCAACCCCTGCAGAGCACAGCCGTTCGCCAAGAAGTCATCCACGATCAGCACCTTATCGTCAGCCGAAAGGAATTTTTTGGAGACGATGACCTGATTTTTATTTTTGTGCGTGAAGGACTCCACCTCGGCACTATACATATCGCCGTCGATATTGATGCTCTTCGCCTTCTTGGCAAACACCATCGGTACGCCGAAGCAGCGTGCCGCCGCGTAGGCGATCGCAATACCCGATGCCTCGATTGTCAGCACCTTCGTGACCTGTGTATCCTTAAAGCGGCGGTGAAACTCCTCTCCGATCTTATCGAGAAGCGCTACGTCCATCTGATGGTTCAAAAAGCTATCCACCTTCAAAACGTTTCCTTCCTTGACAACGCCGTCCTTCAAAATGCGTTCTTCCAAAAAATTCACGGTACACACCCCACACTTCAAATTGATAAGAATATTATACCCCCTTCGACATCTTTTGTCAAGATATTATATCGGAGTCTGGGATTTTTTTACGAAAAATGCAATTTTTTCTCCTTTACACATATACTGTTAGTGGCGCAAGAATTTGCAGCGCACAAAGAAAAGGAGGTTTAAAAAATGGCAACCTTTTTTAATCAGGCAACCTTATCCTACGGTGGCAGCACCGTCAATTCCAACACGACCGAGGCAGAGCTTCTCTCGGGTCTGACAATCACTAAAACCGCCGTGACAGGATCCTATGAAGCGGGTGGCAGTATCGTTTATGCGATTACGCTCAGCAACGTGGGAAGCGCATCCTACACCGCACTCACCATAACCGACAATCTGGGAGCGTACACTCTGCCAAGCGGCACGGGAACAGCGGTTCCTTTGACCTACGTGACCGGATCCATCCTGTATTATTTGAACGGCGTTCTCCAAAGCGCTCCCACCGTAGTCTCTGCAGGCGATCTTGAGATCAGCGGCATCAATCTGCCCGCAGACAGCACCGCCACCTTTATTTATGAGGTCAAGGCGAATGAATTTGCCCCGATCGCCGCAGGTGCATCGATCGTCAATAACGCATCCACAAACGGCGGCGTCGGCATCGGAGAGATCTCCGACACCGCCACGGTTACAGTAAGCGAAGCACCGCAGCTGACGATCGCCAAGGCAGTTTGCCCCGCCATTCTGACCGATAACGAGCCCTTGACCTACACGATCATCGTACAAAATCTCGGCAATACGCCCATTACCGCGACGGATGGCGTGATCGTAAGCGATACCTTCAATCCCATTCTTTCGAATATCTCCGTCACCCTGAACGGCACAGCACTCGTTGAAAATACGGGCTACACCTACGATCCCAACACCGGCGCCTTTGCAACCGTGGACGGTGTGATCACCGTTCCCGCGGCGACCTACACGCAGGATCCCGCTACAGGAGCTTTCGCCACAACGCCTGGAGTCAGCATCCTCACCATAACCGGAACCGTTTAACAGCGTATTCTTTGAACCGAAAGAATACAGCTCCAACTTCGCATAGCAATCACAATTGAGGCTGAACCAAAAGCTTTGAATCCGGCGGACGGCTCAGCCTCCTTTTATCGGATTGAGGTGAATAAAACTGTTTTATAGTTTCAGCCATATTTGCTTTCTTCCGTGCATATTTTTCCATCTTTCGGGAAATCTACCCTTAAGAAAACGAAAGGCGAAGGAATATGCAAAGTTTTTACGAGAATTATGCTGCCAACGTGCAATATATGGAAAAGGAGCTGCGCCCGAAGGAAAACTTCGATATTCTCACGCGCACGCTCGCGGTGGGAAACGAGGAGCTGACCTTCTTTTTCATCGACGGATTTGCCAAGGATGCACAGCTCGGAAAGTTAATGATGCATCTGCTTTCCTTGCCCCATGCGGGAAGCGCGGAGAATCTTTCAAGGAAGCTGCCGCAGATCGAGGTGGATATCTGCGAGGATATGGAGCAGGCTCTGACGGCGGTGCTCTCGGGGCAGACCGCGCTTTTCGGCACGAATTTCGGCAAAAAATGCATCCTCGTCGATCTTCGCACCTACCCCACGCGCGGCGTGGCAGAGCCGGAGGGCGACAAGGTGATGCAAGGCGCAAGAGATGGATTTACGGAAACTTTAGTTGTCAATACGGCGCTTTTGCGCCGCCGCGTGCGCGATACGCGTCTCACGATGGAATACTGTAACCTCGGCGGAATATCCAAGACCGACGTTGTGATCTGCTATCTCAAGGGTGTGGCAGACGAGGCCTTTGTAATGCAGCTTTCCGAGCGCATTGCCGCCCTGCGACCAAAGTCCTTAACCATGGGCTTTCAGAGCCTTGCGGAATCGCTGATCCGCTCCAGGTGGTATAACCCCTTCCCCAAGATCCGCACCACCGAGCGCCCCGACACCGCCGCCGCGCAGATCGCGGAGGGGAGCATTCTCGTCTTTTGCGACACCTCGCCCCAGGTGATGATCCTGCCGACCTCTCTTTTTGATTATCTCCAGCAAACCGATGATTACTACTATCCGCCCCTCACGGGCACGTATTTGCGCATCGTGCGCACACTGATCCTTCTGCTCTCCGTGGTGGCAACGCCGCTTTGGTATCTCTCGCTGGAATACGCGGCGATCCTGCCCCCTTGGCTCGGCTTTCTGATCCCCAAAGAGCCGGGCGCTTTGCCCATCATTCTCCAGCTCTTTCTCGCCGAGCTTGCGATCGACGGCTTAAAGATCGCCTCCATGAACACGCCCGATATGCTCTCCAATTCCCTCTCCGTTGTCGGCGCGCTTCTGCTCGGCGACTTTGCCATCACGGTCGGTTGGTTCTGCGTGGACGTGATCCTCTATATGGCGTTCGTAGCCATCGCAAACTTCGCCCAGCAAAACCACGAGCTCGGCTACGCCTTCAAATTTATGCGCATGCTCATTCTCGCGCTCTCCGCCCTGCTCGGCATCTGGGGGTTTCTCTTCGGCTGTGTCCTCTTCTGTGTCTTTGCGGCCACCGCAAGGGGCGTCGGCCACGGCCGCGGCTATCTCTACCCTCTGATCCCTTGGAACGGCACCGCCATGCGCCGCCTGCTCTTCCGCACGCGCAAAAAGGATTTTGATCGCTGATATTGCAAATCAAAAACAACAAATCCCGAGGCAAAAAAATCTCTGCCTCGGGAATTTGTATATAAAAATGCTTTTTACAAAATTTATTCCGCAAGAAAATCAAAAAGCTTGGGCAAAAGGCCATCCAGCTCGGGATGCCCTTGCACGCCGAGGATATGGTCGCCGTATTCCACGCCCTCTACAACGAGGTCACCCTTCGCAGACCATGCGTTTACGGTGATCAGGTTTTGATCCTCCGGCGTGCAATAATTATGGAACGAACAGATGCGCATCGTATCCTGCCCCAACACCCGATGCAAAAGCGTTCCGGGAACGATTTTAACCTCGTGCTTTGCCTCATCCTCTCTGCCTCTCGGCGGCACCTCATAGCGATGCCCGGGGATTTTTTTCAGCACCATACAATCCGTCGGATGCTTTGCGCGGTAATCGCAGATCGCTTTTACCGTATCGCCTTCGTATCCCTCGTTTTCAACAATGCGCTTCAGCGCAAAATACGTATAAATCAGCTGATTTCCAAGACAGATGCCGAGATACCGTTTGCCGTGCGTGACGGCGTGATGAATGACCTGAAAGTGATAGGGATAAAACTCGGAGCCGCCCTGCACAAGAAAACCGTCGCACAGCGCGAGCACTTCCTCATCCAGCAGGTTATCCGACGGCGCAATGCCAATAGGAACGCAGCCGGCCTCCGCGATTCTCTTAATATAATTATTCCCCAGCCGATAATGATCCATCATGCAGTTTTGCTCCGGGTCGCCGCTATAAGATTTAGGCACGATACCAATTCGTTTTTTCATAAAAGAGATGCTCCGTTTCTCGGCACGCGATGCTTTATATGTCGCGCCATTCCGCTTCAATTATAGCAAAGGCAAGCCTATTTGTCAAGTCACGTCTGAAACAAACGAATTGAAATAAAACTTCGTTTTCTCAAATCCGTACTTAATATTAGAGGGGGCTGTTTTCTCACAGCACCCCTCGCTTTTATTCAATTATACCAAAATGCGATAATCCCGACTTATTTTGCTTTTGCCACAAACTCGCCCTGATACTCGTTGAAGAAGTCCTCTGCCGTCTTCGCCGCCTTGAATACGCAGAGCTCGGGGCTCTTGAATGCAATATCAATGCAAAGATTACCAAAATAGCGGTCGATCACGCGAACAAGCATGCGGAACTTCTTTTCCTCTCTCCATGCGCCCGAAACCGCGCACTGATAGAAGAAGCCCTTTGTTCTCACGCCGCCCATCTCGTCCGAATAGCCCTCCTCGGGGAAGGTCGTGAAGTTGTTTTCACAAAGCTTGAAGGGCAAGATCTTCGCGCCGCTCTTGTTCGTATAACGAAGCTCACCGCCGGTTTCTCCGTCAAAATGCAAAGAAAACTTTTCAATTCCGAGTTTATTTTCCTCTGCAAAGAATTCCTTTCCCTCGATCTCCTTGGCAAAAGGAACGGTCTTTTCTCCCTTGATCGATGCAAGCTTCAGCTTTTCGATATAGTCGCAAAGCTTCTTATAATCCTCGGGATTTTCGGGCAGGGGCGCATCCTTTACGTGCTTTGCAACGAGGTGGCGATAGCCCTGGAAGATCAGCTGGCGAGAGGACGCGAAGCCCTGGTTATCCGAGGTGATCACGAAGATCAGCTTCTGCTCGGGGAGCACGATCGTATCCTGATTGCCCATGCCGAGGAAGGCAAAGCCCTTCTTGATGCCCCAGATCTGATAGCCGTATCCCTGTGCGGTGATCGATTCAAAGCCGGTTTCGTTGCAGTCGCGAAGCGGCGAGGTCGCTTCCTTGATATAATCCGCGCTCATGATGTACTTGCCGTCCACCGTGCCGCCGTGCATCAGCATGCGAGCAAAGGAAGCCATATCGCGCACCGTGCAGACCAAAGCGCTGTCACCCCAGCTATGTCCGCCGCGTGCCTTCAGGACGGTCGCGGTCTTGAAGGTTCCGAGATGGCAGAACACCTTCTCGTAAAGATAATCGTAAAAGGTCTTGCCGCTGACCTTTTCCACAAGCGAGCAAAGGATCTGCGATCCCGCGCTATCGTAGTACCAGGTCGTACCGGCAGGCTTCTTCGCCTCGTTGAAGGCGTAATAGTTCTGCACTCTGTCCTTCGCCGCCGAGGTAAACCAGGTATCCCACTTCGTGGTCGCGGTTGTCATCGTCAGCATCTCGCGCACCGTCTGCGCTTGCATATATTCCGAAGGAATAACCTCCAGCTCGTCCTTGAAATAATCGTACACCTTATCGTCGAGAGAAAGCTTTCCCTCCTCCACAAGAAGACCGATCGCAATACCGACGTAACTCTTGGTCTGCGAATACATTCTGTGGCAGAAGTCCTGATTGAAGGGCTTCCAATACGCCTCGGTGAAAACCCGATCATCCTTTGCCATCAAGAGACCGTGCGTAACGAGACCGGAGTCCTCAAGATACTCAAGAAATTCCAGAATTCTTGCGCTCTCAATGCCGCAGGATTCCGGGGTAACACTCTTAAACATAGCAACGCTCCTTAATTATAAAAAAGATTGCCGAAAGCACTTCGACAGCTTTATTATACATGATAGCCGCACCGTTGTCAACCCTCGGCGCGCATTTTTTCAGTGCTGTAAAAAGATCAAAGCTTTTTCCTTTTTCACCTTGATTTTTTGCGCGTACTATGTTAAAATAAAAAACAAAAGCGCGCGACGCTCGCGCGGCAACCGAAAACACCGGGAGGGCTTCTATGAGCATGGAAAAAATGCAACGCATTATGGAAAAGATCGAGGAATACGAAAAGATCATCATCTTTCGCCATTTTCGCCCGGACGGCGATGCCGTCGGATCAACAAAGGGGCTCCGGCACATTCTGCGGCTCTCCTATCCCGAAAAGGACGTTCGACTGATCAATGCGGACAGCTCGGATTATCTCGCCTTTCTCGGTGACGAAGACGCACCGGTGGAGGATGCCTTCTACAAGGATGCGCTTGCCATCGTTTTGGATACGGGAACGACCGATCGGATCTCCAATAAAAAATTCGCACTCTGCCGCGAGATCGTTAAGATCGACCACCACATCGACGATACGCCCTATGGCAACGCCGCTTGGATCGAGGAGAATCGCTCCTCTGCCTGCGAGATGATCGCGCATTTCTACAATACCTTCCGCGACAGGCTGAAGATTGACAGCGAGGCCGCTACCTACCTTTATACAGGCATGGTCACCGACTCGGGGCGCTTCCGCTACCGCGACGTCACGGGAGAAACCATGCGCCTTGCAGGCATGCTTCTCGACGTCGGTATACAAACCGAGCATCTTTATGCGAACCTTTACATGAAGGAACTGCATAACTTCCGCTTCCAGGCCGCCGTTTACAAGAAAATGAAGATCACCGAAAACGGCGTTGCATATCTGCACGTCACAAATCGGATGAAGAAAAAATTCGGCCTTTCAAACGAGGATGCCGGCTCTGCCGTTTCCTATCTCGACTCCATCAAGGGCTCTCTGATCTGGATCGTATTCATCGATGCCGACGGCGGCAAAAAGCGCGTTCGCCTCCGCTCGCGCTTTGCTGAGGTGCACGATCTTGCCACCAAATATCACGGCGGCGGACACGCCTGCGCCAGCGGCGCCACCGTATATTCCAAGGAAGAAATGAAGGCGCTGATTGCCGATGCTGATGCACTCATCAAGGAATACAAGGAATTGAATACAGATTGGATATAAAAAACGGTAAAAGTGGCTGTCACATTTAGACATAACCGAATAAAAACGGCAGGAACATTGTTAAAAACAGTGTTTCTGCCGTTTTTGCAATTTTAAAGGAAGGCGCCGTTCTCATTAAGAATTTGCTTAGTATATAAATTTTGACTGTATCTTTTCGTATTTTGCCTTGGTTTTATTGAATGCTCAATGAGACCGCCCGTTTTTATTGCATTACGAGTTCAAGCAAACGCTCAGGAAGCGGAGCGGATCGTATACAGTCTTGCCACAAAGTCCGCCGCATCGATATGGAAAGCGGAAAGCGTATTGCCGTTAGCACCCAGGCAATAAACGTTACCGTTTGCCGTCTTATAAACAAGAGCGTTCAGATCCTTATCGAATACAAAGTACTCAACGGAAAGCAGCGTGGTAAACTCGACCGTTGCGGTCTTGGCCGCCGCATCGAGCTCGAAAAGGCGGATATAAGTCTTCACGCCGTCCTCGTCATAGAAGTAAATTCTTCTTCCGAGCTCATTGACCTCCTCCAGGTACAGCTTCTTTGCTTCAAGAGGGATCTCTACAGTCGTAAGAGAGCCGCCGCCAATACCGCCGTTAAAGTACAGCGTCATGTTCTGATCCTCTGCGAATACACCGAGGTAATACGCCTCACCGATAGCGGGTACACCGACAAGAACGTCATAGATGCGAACGTCCGTTGCACAACCATCACAAAAATCGTCTCGATCGTAATCGTAGTGAGGAATGGGATCCACGTAATCGGCCTTATAAGAATCACCGCATACGCAGGTATAGATCGAATAGCCCTTCACGGTACACGTGGGAGCCACCGTATCAGTCACCGTGTAGGTATGGTGTCCCGCAACATCCAGAGCATAGAAGTGTACAACGAAGCTCTCGGCTACAAGGGATTCATGGATCGCGGAAAGCACGTTGCCGTCACCGCACGCACCGATGTAGTAGTTCTCTCCACTCTCCGCGGTGAAGACGAGCGTCTGCATAGCCGCATCATAGGAGAAATACTCGGCAGGTACAGCCGAAGCGAGAGCAAGCGCTCCCTTCTTTTCTGCCGCATCCGACTCATAAGCGCGGATATAAACTTTTCCGTCCTCGGTTATAATATAAAGTCTGTAAGCGTTTTCTGCACCGTCTACAGCCTCAAGGAATACTCTGATGCTCGCAGCCACGGCAGAGTTCTCGGTTGCAAGGCTGCCTGCCTCGTCTGCCGCACCGTTAAAGTAAATATTATGACCAAGCGCTTCCTGAAGAAGACCGAAGAAATAAGGAATTCCGACTACGGGAGCATCCACAACACTGTAAACCTCTCTGTCGATGCCGCATCCGTCACAGACCTTATCGCCATCATCGTCCTTATGCGCGAGAGCATCCTGATAGTTGTCCTTATAAGCCTCGCCGCACTCGCACTTGTGCTCGGTGTATCCTGCCGCAATACAGGTGGGTGCAACTACGGTAGGAACATAAGCATGCACGTGAGGAACGTCGGGCTCAGCGGGTACGTCGGGCTCAGCGGGTACGTCGGGCTCGGCGGGTACGTCGGGCTCGGCGGGTACGTCGGGCTCGGTGGGTACGTCGGGCTCAGCAGGTACGTCGGGCTCGGTGGGTACGTCGGGCTCGGTGGGCACGTCGGGAGTCGCACCGATCACGGGTACCTTAAAGCTCAAGACTCTCGAAGCAGTCTTTTCATCTGCCGCCTTAAGCGTAGCCGTCAGCTTACAGTCAAACGCCGCATCATTGGTTGTGGGGATATCCACCGTCAAGTAGCCGGCCTTTGAGGAAGAAACGATCTTCACCTTGTCATTATCCGCCGTCCAGGTTACCTCGTAGGTAACACCGTCCGCAACAAACGTCTTGGCGACCTCAAAATCATTCACGATCTCGGTGCCTTCTTTCCCCTTTATATCATTATAAAGAAGATCGGCTGCCGCCGCCAAGGCCGCTTCCGTCTGATCTTCGTTGCCCTGATTGCGTTCATGCCACGCAGAGCCGAAGCAGGAGGTCAGCATGGAAAGGCTCATAACGAGAATTAAGAAAAGAGATAATGCTTTTTTCATGTTTTTTGCCCTTTCAATATAATATATTTTAATTATACTGAGCCCATTATAACATATACACAATCGAAAAGCAAGGCTTTCTGATTATTTTTATACAAATTTGCGGTTTTTTTTGGCTATTTTTCCTATTTTTCCTTTTTGAAAATTCTTAGCGCTCTCTTTTTCGCTCTATGGGACGTGCCGCGCATCCGAGGGCAAGCCAATCGTTGCCGCAAAAAAACACTTCCGTGCTCCGAAGTCTGCACGGTCAAAAAAAGGCGCGCCGCCTGAGCGCCGTCATCCGCAGGCGTTCGGATTCAAAAAGCAGAAGAGCAAAGTCGTTTCTTCAAGAAGCATACAAAAAAGAAGAAAAACCACTCGTTATGCAAACTGTAATTTACATTTTTGCCATTTTTTCAAATTTATTCGAATTTATATTAAAACAAAAAAACAAGAAAAAGCATTTTCCAACCGCACTTTATACCGCCTATATTATTTTTATTTTTATTCGGGGAAAGATTGACATTCGCAAAAAAGTATGATAAAATAAAGGGTAAAGATTTTATAAAATGTTTTGGAGGGGCTATGCTACAGACCGAACGAATTTCTGTTATGAATATGGAAAACGCCATCCGCGGTGCAAGAAACCCAATGAACAGCTGGGCGCGCATGGACAGCACGTACGACAAAAAGGGCAACTTTATCCTCGGCGAAAACGATCTTTCGCTTGCGCATCGCCTCGCAAAGGCGGGCAGCGATCACCGCAAATTTCTTCGCCAGATCTTCGTATCCATCGATATCAACGCTCCGCTTTATTGGTGGAAGGAATTCGACACCTACAAGGTCGGCACCGTGGCAAACTCCTGCTCTACAATGCATAAGATCCAAACGCTTCCCTTCACGCGCGATATGTTTTCTCACGATCATCTGACCGAGGAGGGGCTTGCCGCCCTGGATGCGCTGATCGCATTTCTTGAGACCGAGCGCGTGCGCTACAACGAAACGAAGGACAAGGCGGCATGGCACAATATCATTCAGCTTCTGCCTTCCTCCTTTAATCAGCTTCGCACCGTGACGCTCAATTACGAGGTGCTGATCAACATTTACTACGCACGCCGCCACCACAAGCTGGACGAATGGCACACGCTTTGCCGCGCGATCGAGTCGCTCCCCTACGCAAAGGAGCTGATCCTCGTCAAGGACGACGAGGCGCAGGCACAACACTGATCTCGGAGGCTATTTTATGAAACACGGACTGATCCGGATCGCCGCCGCTACCCCCTTGGGGAGGGTGGCTGACCTAACCTATAACTGTGACGCTGCCATCGCCGCCGCGAGGAAGGCGGCCGAGGACGGCGCAAGGGTGCTCACGCTCCCCGCGCTGACGCTGACGGGCGCATGCCTTGGCGACCTCTATTTTTCCGAGGCGCTGATCGCCGCCGCCGAAGCCGCGCTTTCCCGCTTTGCAAAAGAAACCGAAGCACTTCCGCTTCTCTCTGTCGTGGGGCTTCCCGTCCGCGCAGAGGGCAGACTTTATAACGCCGCCGCCGTCGTTTTGGGCGGCCGCATCCTCGGCATCGTGCCCAAGGCGCAGACCGCACGCGGCGACGCGCTTTCCGAGGATCGCATCTTCTCCGCATGGAGCGGCGCGACTCGCAGCCTCTCGCTTTGCGGGACGGAGGTGCCCTTTGGCACGAGCCTTCTTTTCACCTGTGATACTCTGCCCGCCCTTCGCATCGCCGTCTGCATGGACGGTGCGGCGCACTACGAGGGCGGTGCCACGCTGCTCTGCGCTCCGACCGCAGAGCCCGCCACGGCGGGAAGCCTTGCCCTGCGCCGCACCCGTATGGCGGCGGCATCTCCCGATCGCATCCTCGTGAGCGCGAACGCGGGCGCGGGCGAAAGCGGCACGGATCTGATCTTCGCCGCACATTCCCTGATCGCCTTCGGCGGCCGCATCATTACGGAAAGCGCTCCCTTTGCGGACGGCGCGCTTCTTTGCCGCGAGGTGGATGCTTCACTTGCGCAAAGCCGCCTTTTAGGCACGCGATACGCGTATAGTGAACAAACGCAGGTGCGCTTCTCGCTTCCTGTGGAGGAAACCCGCATCACGCATCCGCCGAGAAGACTTGCCTTTCTGCCCGAGGGAGAGGCGGCAAGATGCGAGCGCGTTGCTGAAATTCTTGAAATTCAGACGCGCGGCCTCGCCGCACGCTTTGAGAGAGCCTATGCAAAAAGCGGCGTGATCGGCGTTTCGGGCGGACTTGACTCCACCCTTGCGCTTCTCGTCGCCGTTCGCGCGGCCGATCGCATCGGTATGGATCGCAAGCAGATCGTCGCCATCACCATGCCCGGCTTCGGCACGACCGAGCGAACCAAGGGCAATGCGGAGAAGCTCTGCGAGGCACTCGGCGTTACCCTGCGCACCGTGAACATCACCGATGCCGTGCGCGTGCATTTTTCGGACATCGGGCACGACGAGAACGATCACAACGTGGTTTATGAAAACGCGCAGGCGCGAGAGCGCACGCAAATCCTCATGGACGTTGCAAACGCGGAGGGCGGCCTCGTGATCGGAACGGGTGATCTTTTCGAGCTTGCGCTCGGCTTTGTCACCTATAACGGCGACCACATGTCTATGTACGCTCCCAACGCGGCCGTACCGAAAACCCTGATGCGCCACCTCGTTTCCTACCTCGCGGACGAAGCCGAGAAAAAGGGCGGCAAGGAGGAGGCAGAGATCCTGCGCGACGTGCTTGCCACTCCCGTCAGCCCCGAGCTTCTGCCCCCGAAGGACGGCGAGATCGTGCAATGCACGGAAAGCATCGTCGGCCCGTACGAGCTGCACGATTACTTCCTTTACCACCTCGTGAGAAACCGCTTCTCGCCCGACAAGATCCTTCGCCTTGCGGCGGAAAGCTTCAAGGGCACCTACGATAAGGAAACGATCAAGGGATATCTCAAGATCTTCCTTCGCCGCTTCTTCTCCCAGCAATTCAAGCGCTCCTGCCTGCCGGACGGGCCGAAGATCGGCTCCGTTACGCTTTCGCCGAGAGGCGGATTTATCATGCCGTCCGATGCGAGCGCGGCGCTCTGGCTCAAGGCATTGGATAACGAATAAAACAAAAAAAAGAAAACAATTGTTTGCATAATGGATATTTTTGATTTGTTTAAAAAAATCGAGAGCAAAAGCGGTGACGCTTCCGCTCCGATCGAATTTATCATCGCGGGGCTCGGAAACCCCGGCAAGGAATACGAGAGAACGCGCCACAACGTCGGCTTCGTCGCCGTCGATTTCATTGCGCAGGCGCACGGCGTGAAAATCGACCGTGCGAAGTACCGCGCCTTGATCTGCGAGGTGAATATCGGCGCAAAGCGCGGCATTCTGATGAAGCCGCAGACCTTTATGAACCTTTCGGGCGCGGCGATCGCCGAGGCGGCGAGCTTCTATAAGATTCCGCCCGAGCGCGTGCTCGTGCTTGTGGACGACATCAGCCTTGCGCCCGGAGGGCTCCGCATTCGCCGCAAGGGCTCTGCCGGCGGCCACAACGGCTTGAAGAGCATCATTGCCGAGCTCGGAAGCCAGGAATTTCCGCGCATCAAGCTCGGCGTCGGCGAAAAGCCCACGCCCGAAACCGACCTAGCAAGCTGGGTGCTCGGAAAGATGCCCGAGAGCGACAACAAGGCGTTTCTCGATACCCTTCCTTCCGTCCGCGATGCATCGGAGCTTTGCGTGCGCGGCGAGATTGATGCGGCCATGTGCCGCTTCTCGCACTGATCCATGCGCATCACAGAGCTCATACGGTGCGACCGTGAATACAAAAGCGTCGTGCTTGCCCTCGGCGAGCAGCTCCGCGCAGAGAAGCCGTTGCCTCTGGTAGTAAACGGTCTGCAGGGCGGCGCGAGCGATGCCTTTATCACCGAGATCGCAGAGGACGGACGAAAGCTTTCGGGCGCACCCGTGCTTCTCTTTGCGGAAAATGATGACGTCGCGGAAAGGATCGCGGCTCTGCTTTCTCGCGCCTCGCTTTCCGTTCGCGTTTTTAAATCCCGCGATCTTGTTTTTCATAGCATTTCTGCCTCCCACGACACAGAGCGTGAGAGGCTTTCGGTCTTATCCGAGATCTGCGAGGGCACGGTGGATGCGATCGTCACCACTCCTTCCGCCGCACTTCTTCACACCATGCCGAAGGATCAGCTCCTCGCCTCCTCGGTCTCTCTTTCCGTGGGTGACGAGATCTCGCCCGATCATCTGCAAGCCAAGCTTTCCTCCCTCGGCTTCACCGCCGTGGACATGGTGGAAAGCGCGGGGCAGTATGCGCGCCGCGGCGGCATTTTGGACGTCTATGCGGATGCCGATCAGCCGCCCGTGCGCATTGAATTCTTCGGCGACGAGATCGACCGCATGGAAAGCTTCGATCCCGAAACACAGCGCGTGAGCGCTCCCTGCCCCACCTTGCGTATTCTTCCCGCGGCAGAGGTTCCCGTCACGGCCGAAGCGCGCGCCGCCATCGTAAAAGCCCTCGAAAGGCTGAAAAGGAACGCCGCAGATCCCGAAATTGCGGCACGGCTTGAGAGCGAGCTTGCGGTGGCAAAGAGCGATCTCCCCATCCCCTTCCGCGACCGTTTTCTCGGGCTGATCTACGAATCGCCCGCCACGCTTTTTTCCTATTTTGAGGATACGCGCCGTCCGCTCGTTTGCCTGATCGGCACGGCGGCGGCAGATGAAAATATCAAGCGCTTCTGCGCCCACCTTGAGGACGAGCGCACCGCGCTTCTTTCCCTCGGGCTGACCACCGAGAGAGGCGCGCGCTTTGCGGGAACGCGCCAAGATCTCGACGCATTTCTTGCCGCCGCCGTTCCCCTGCATCTGAACCCCTTCTCCGGCGGCGTGAACGGCCGCCTTGGCGGTCTGTTCGGCTTCCGCTCGCGCCGCACCGTGGCATACGGTGATAACGGCGCCATGCTCCGCGAGGATCTTATGACCTTCCGCAAATCCCTTTACCGCACCCTCATCGTTTGCGAAAACAAATCGGGCGCGCAGTCCTTGAAGGAGTCCTTGGCTTCCGACGATATTGCCGCCATTCCCTTGTACGAACAAGGAAATTTTGACTATAATTCTTTGCAAAATGCAGGAATATATATTGCGGTTGATTTTCTGGAGGAGGGCTTTGACCTTCTGATGCCGAAGATCGCCGTTCTCTCCATGCACAAGGATCTCGGCCGCGCCGTGATGGCAAACCGCCGCCGCCAAAGAATTCTCAAAAAGGCGGGAGGCGCAGGGCAAAGACTGCTTTCGCACGCGGATCTTTCTCCCGGCGACTACGTCGTGCATGCAAACTACGGTATTGGCCTTTTCGAGGGGATCCAAACCGTGACCGCCATGGGCGTCACGAGAGATTATATCACCATACGCTACGCCGGAACGGATAAGCTTTTCGTTCCCTGTGACCGCCTTGAAATGATCGGCAAGTATATCGGCGCAAGGGACAAGGACGGCAAGGTGAAGCTCTCCACGATGGGAGGAACCGATTGGTCGCGCACGAAGGCACGCGCCAAGAGCGCCGCGAAGGACATCGCAAAGGATCTCGTGGAGCTTTACGCGCGCCGCCAGAGAACGCCCGGCTTTGCCTTTCCACCCGACTCGGAGATGGAGGACGAATTTGCCTCCGCCTTCGAATACGAGCCCACCGCCTGCCAGATGCGCGCCATTGAGGAGATCAAGGCGGATATGCAAAAGGCCGTGCCCATGAACCGCCTGCTTTGCGGCGACGTCGGCTTCGGCAAAACCGAGGTTGCGCTCCGCGCGGCCTTCAAGGCCATTCTCGGCGGCAAGCAGGTAGCCATTCTCGTGCCGACCACCATTCTCGCATTACAGCACTACCAGACCGCTCTTTCCCGCATGCGCGGCTATCCCGTGCAGGTGGAGATGCTCTCACGCTTCTGCACGCCAAAGCAGCAGGAGGCGATTTTGCGCAAGGTCAAGCGCGGCGAAACGGATATTCTGATCGGAACGCACAAGCTTCTTTCAAAGCACCTTGAATTTAAGGATCTCGGGCTTCTCATCATCGACGAGGAGCAGCGCTTCGGCGTCGCACAGAAGGAGAAGCTTCGCAAAATGGCGGCAAACGTGGATACCCTAACCTTGACCGCCACGCCGATCCCCCGAACGCTGAACATGGCAATGAACGGCATTGCGGATATGTCCATTCTTGACGAAGCACCCGTGGATCGCCGCCCGGTGCAGACCTACGTTCTGGAGCATGACGACGTTGTGATTGCAGACGCCATTCGAAGAGAGCTTCTGCGCGGCGGACAGATCCTGTATCTCTACAACCGCGTGGAAAACATCGACCTTTTAGCCGGAAAGCTCATGAAGGCCTTCCCCGAGGCGCGCATTGCTTACGCGCACGGGCAAATGGAGCGCGAGGAGCTGGAGGACATCTGGCAAATGCTCGTGCGCGGTGAGATCGACCTCCTCGTTTGCACCACGATCATCGAAACGGGCATTGATCTTCCGAGCGCCAATACGCTGATCATCGAAAACGCCGATCGCATGGGACTTGCACAGCTCCATCAGATCCGCGGCCGTGTTGGACGCGGATGCCGCCAGGCATACGCCTACTTCACCTATCGCCCCGGAAAGGTGCTTTCCGAAATTTCCGAGAAGCGCCTCTCCACCATCCGAGCCTATGCCGAATTCGGTGCAGGCTTCCAGATCGCCCTGCGCGACCTTGAAATTCGCGGCGCAGGAAACCTGCTCGGCGCGGAGCAGCACGGATATATCGACGGCGTCGGCTACGAGCTGTACGTGCGCCTGCTCTCCGAGGCGGTGCTGGAGGAGCAAGGAAAAACGCCCGAGCCGCCCTTTGAGGCAACGGTGGACTTCCCCATCGGCGCGCATATCAGCGACCGTTATATCGCATCCTCTGCAACGCGAATGGAAATGTATAAAAAGATCTCCCTGATTGCAACCGAAGAGGACAGAATGGATATTATCGACGAATTTACCGACCGCTTCGGTGATCCGCCCAAGGAGGTCGCGGCGCTGACGAAGCTTGCGCTTCTGCGCGCGCTTGCGGAAAAATGCCGCATCAGGCGCACCGAGCAAAAGGATGGGCGCCTCATCTTCTCTCCCGAAGCACCGAATCTCGCCGCATGGTCCGAGGTATTCGAAAAAATTCCCGGATTGATGCTGCGCGGCGCGCCCACGCCAACGGTCAGCTACCGTCTTGCCAAGGGACAAAAAGGAGAGGATGAAGCCCTGAAGATCCTGCTTCTGTACCGTGAAGCAAGCCAAAATGAAACCCAAGGAGGAGTCACCCCACAATGAAGGAAGCAAGCAGAGCTCCTGCGAGCTCACATTTTTTAAGAAATCTGATCGTCGGCTTCAGCGCGGCGCTGACCGCGCTCGGTATCGTGCTCGGAACGGTCAGCATCCTGACGAATACCAAAACCTACGCGCGCTATAGCGGCACGATCGCCGACAAAGCGGCGTATTCCTACCTCGCAAGCAACTATAAATTCAATTTCTGCCGTTCCCTCACTGCCGAGGGGATCGAGATAAACGAGGCTTTTTGGGAGAAAAAGCCCAAGGATAGCGACAAAACCTACGGCGAGCTTCTTGAAAGCGGCACGAAGGAATATATCTCGCGCATCCTTGTAGCCGCCGCGCTCTTTGACGATGCCGCAACCGCCGCAGAGAAAAGAGAGGCCAAGGCGAAAGCAAAAAAAGCAGCCGAGGAGCTTCTCACCTACCGTGCGGGCGGTGATAAAAAGGTCTTCGATGAAATGACCGCGCCGTATGGCTACGCCTATGCGGATCTTGCGGACATCGCGCTTCTTCTTTACAAGGCAGCGACGGCGCAATCGCTTTTCTACGGTGTCGGCGGTGCGAACGTAACCGAGCGACTTGAGGACTGCAACCTCTATCTTGAGGAAAACTACTCCGCCGCATATCTTTTCGCGATCCGCACCGAATCCACCTTTATTTACACCGAGGATGAAAACGGAACGCCTATATACGAGTTGGACGGAAGCGGCGCATACGCCACGCGTCCGCTCCGTGAGGAAGAGATCGAGAGGCGCGATGCCTTGATCGCAAGTATAGATGCCGAAATCGCGAGTGGAAACCCAAGGCTTCCTTATTTCAAGGACGAAATGAAAAAGCATTACGCTATAGCCCCCGAGGGTAACAGCACGCTCTATTATTTTTCGGACAACGCCGCCTACACAAAAAACTTTATCAAGGAAAACGGTGAAAGCATCACCGAGGCCTTGAAGAGCATGGCTGTCGGCGAATTCAAAAAGGTGACCTACAAGCACGGCGTTTGCTATATATACAAAAATAAAGTTGAGGAAAATGCCTTCGGCGTGACGGATTACAAGGGATTTTTCTCCGATTTCTACCAAAACGCGGCAGACTCCATGTTTGCCGAGGACGTGGGAATTCTGATAGAGGACGCCATTTTTAAGGCGCGCGTATCCTCGATCCCGCTGACGACCATTCCCTACAAAGATATCATTCCTGTGAGGTTCTGACCGATGAAAACATTTCTTGTGGCGCTTGGTGCCGTTGCCGTTTTGCTTGCGACAGCCGTTCCCGGCTACGTTCTGAAAAAGAAAAACATGGTGAGCGAGGACACGATGCCTGCGCTCTCCAAGATCCTACTTTATATCTGTACTCCCTGCCTCAGCATTTACACCTTTAAAAACGCGACCTTCTCGATGCAAATGCTTGGAAACATTCTCATCTTCGCCCTGCTTGCCCTGATCGTGCAGATCCTCATGCTCGGCATTGCCTATCTGCTCTTCCGCAGAAAAATGAAAAATCCCCTCTACCGTATCATGACGATCGCCTGCTCGCTCGGAAACTGTGCCTTCTTCGGCATTCCGATCCTCGAGGCGCTCTATCCCGAAACCGCCTCCGGTCTATTGATCTACACCTCGGTTTACGCCATTATCATGAACGTGATCGGATGGACGCTCGGCGCGGCGATCATATCGCAAAATCTGAAATACGTCAGCGCAAAAAAGGTGTTTTTGAACCCCGCCATGTTCGCTCTCGTGCTCGCGATCCCCTTCTTTATCTTCGAGATCCCGCTTCCCGAAAGTGTGGACAGCATGGTTTCCTTGCTTGGAAGAATGGCGACGCCGATCTCCATGCTGATCATGGGCATGCGCCTCGCAACCACGGACTTCAAGCGGATGTTTACAACGAAGCAGGTTTACCTTTCCATTTCGATGAAGCAATTCCTCATGCCGCTAATCTGCCTTTTGATGGTTGCCTTTCTTCCTGTGGACAGCGGAATGAAGGCAGTGCTCTATATCATCTGCTGCTGCCCCGTGGCAAGCGTGGTGCTGAACTTCTCGGAGATTCTCGGCGAGGGGCAAAGAGAAGCCGCCGCCACCGTGCTTCTCAGCACGATATTAAGCATCGCAACGCTCCCTATTATGACCCTTCTGATTCCCGCATAAATCACCGTGCAACGCACGGTGTATATCATCCGCGAAGCGGTATATCATCCGCGCCACGCGCGGCATATCATCAGCCCTTGTGGCTGTATATCATCCGCGAAGCGGCAGATCATTTCTTCAAAAAAATCCGCGCAACATTTCTGTTGCGCGGATTTTTTCCATTTTATTTTCTAATTCAGCTTTTACCGAATTAGTCGGGAAGCATGGTGTTACCGTTGTTGAAGAGGTTCTTCATTGCAGCTTCCTTGGTATCCTTCAAGGAGCTATAGTAAGCGGAGATGGTTGCACCCATCTGATAGTGCTTTCTATCGAAGATATCGTGCCACTTCAGCTCGATGAACTTCTTCTGACCATCGTCGGGCGTGGTAACGAGAGTACCGTTATCGAACAGAGCGGAGGAATCCTCGTATGCCTTGTCGAAACCGGTGATCAGGCTGTCACGGAGAAGGTCAAGCATTTCTTTGTTTGCCTCAAGAAGTGCGGTATCGGTAGAACCACCGCCTACAACGGAGTAAAGAAGCTCCTGGTTGTAGTAGGTTTCCTTAACACCCTCGGAGTGCGTGGACTGATAGTTCAGGAATGCGGAGCACTCAGCGAACTTCTCGGTCTTTACAGAGATCGCACCGATACGGCCGATGTTATGGATCTGCGTGGAGTAAATATCATTGGTTGCTTCGTTGTAAGCCGTGTAAAGCGGAACGGGAACAACAAGGAAGCCCTTGCCGCCTTGAGTCTTCATGTTCTGGTAATCCTGATACTCAAGAGAACCAAGCATGATAACGCCGCCGAAGAGAACCTTATTGGTGGTGAACTGCTCGCGGATGTAAAGCAGGTTGTTGGAAAGACCGCCCTTATCATCCTTCGTGAAACGAACAACGCCGGGCTTTTGCATAAGGTTATCCAGCGCAGAAGCGAAGTCGAGAAGCTTCTGGTTGGTCTCCGCGTAGCTGTAGGGAGAGTTGGTTCCGTCAGCAACGAAGGTGTTACCTGCAACCTTTCTCGCATCCGTCAGAAGACGAACGGAGGTGGTATAAAGAATACCGGCAGCAGACAGAGAGTGCTCGCCGATCGCAAAGCCCTTCTTATCAGACTGAACGGTCGCATCACCATAGTTTGCAGAGTAAGCGATCAGCTTGTCATAGGTCCACTCGTTTGCAGAAACCATTGCCGCGAAAGCAGCGGGCGTCTTGGGAAGGTCGGTATTAAGCTCCTCAAGCATGGTTACGTTTACGGGAACTACGTAGAATGCACGAACCAGGTCGATGAAGTAGTCAGATGCAACGAGGTACATCTTGTCTTCCTTAATAGAAAGAGAAGTCATGTACTCGTACATGTAACCCTCGGAGTCACCCTTAGTAGCACCGTAGTTCTCATCCTTTGCAAATGCAAAGTAGTTGGTGAACTTCTCGGTCTTCAGGTTTGCGAAGCAGCCTGCAAGGTATGCGCCGATCAGGTCGTATACGAAGTTGCAGTACATATCCGAGAAGATACCCTTATCTTGATCGGTCTGAATTCTGTTGAAGTTCTTGGACCAAGAGTAGTTGGGATCGTTATCGGGAAGGAACGTGTAGTTCACGGTCAGCTTCGTAGCCGCAAGTGCCTTTGCATTTCTATCGGCAGCAGCGATCTGCGTCAGAGAGGTCTTACCGGTGGACTGACCTGCCATCCAGTTCTGGCAGCCGGAGGGAAGCTCCTGGCCGTTGGAGTGGTTGGTCATCTCGAAGGTAAGGGTGCCGTTATCCCAAGGGAACTTGGTATCGTCCAGAAGGAACTTACAACCGTCGCAAAGACCGTCCTGGTTGCCATCGGCATGCGCAGAAAGAGTGCAAGAGAATGCAGCGCCGCAGTAGTCGCACTTCTTATCCTCGTTTGCATCGGCACCGTGCTCGCAAGCAACAGCTTCCTTACAAATGTCGCACTTCTGGTCGTGGTTCTTATCAATGTGCGCAACGCACTTGAAATCGTCGCACCACTCGCAGTAACCGTCTGCACCGTACTTGTGCGTGCAGGGTACGTCGGCCGTACAGCCGGCGTTGTCGCATTTCTGGTCATGGTTAGCATCCACGTGGCTGGTGCAGGTGGCTCCACCGCCGCCGCCGCCACCGCCGCCACAAGAGGCGAGCATGCCTACGGCCATGACAAGAACAAGCAACAAGCTCAAGATTCTTGTTTTCATGTTTTTTCTCCTTTTTTTGCCTAAAATTTTATTTTTACGGACATCCGCTCGGCACGCGGAGCCGCTTCGCCGAATAAGCATCAACGGGCGGTTGCCCATTGAGGGCCATCCGACAATGCCATTAGGTCGGTATTAATATATCATAGAAAGAGAAAGAAGTCAAGACTTAACTCTAATTTCATTCTCACTTTCTACTTTTTATCTAAAAATTCTTCACATTATTTGTGCATCTTTTCCTTTACGCGATTAAAAAATCCATTGCGAGCATCAAGCAGAACCCTATGAGAAGCGCGTACGTAGCGCCGCGCTCGCTCCCGTGCGCATGCGTCTCGGGAATCATTTCATCGCTGATCACGTAAAGCATCGTTCCGCCGGCAAAAGCCAGCGCAAAGGGGAGAACGGCCTCGGAAAGGCTGACCGCGAAAAAGCCGATGAAGGTTCCGATCACCTCGATCGCACCCGTACCGGCGGCGATCAAAAAGGTTTTTTTCGGCGAAACGCCCGCCGCAAGCATCGGCGCAATGATCACCATGCCCTCGGGAATATTCTGCAAGGCAATTCCGAGCGAAACGGAGAGCGCACCGCCGACGTCTCCCGTGCCGAAGCTGACACCTGCCGCAATCCCCTCCGGCAAATTATGTATCGCAATAGCCAGCACAAAAAGAAGCACTTTATCAATACGATGGCTTTGAACACCGCAGCTCTTGCCGCGCTTTTCCGCCATGGAGTGCAGATGCGGCACCCACAGATCCACAAGATGCAGGCACACAGCGCCCGCCATCAAGCCGAGGAGCACCGTGGCAAGCGTGCCTATGCCACCGCCCTCAAGCGCAGGAAGAATCAAACCGATTACAGCAGCACACAGCATCACACCCGCAGCAAATCCCAGCACGATATCGCTGAAGGCGTGCGAGATCCTTTTAAAGAGAAAGCCCAATATCGCTCCCACGAGCGTGGCACCGCCAACGCCGAGCGCCGTTAAGGCGAGTGCCGTCAAAAGTTCACTGTTCATTCACAAACCTCTCCTAAAATATAATTATACACCGATTGCGAGCACAGGCACTCCGCAAATCCGCGCACTGTAATTCCATTATATACTCCGACACGAAAAATGTCAACGGAGTTTTCATTTTTTTCATCCGATTCGCGCAAAATCGTTTCGCAACGAAAAAGAAAAAACTTTACCGAAAAAACGTCATCTCGCTAAAACTAATTTCGCGAATCGATTTTTTCAAAAACCACAAAAACGCGTTTTTGTAAACATAAGTTTTAATAATCAAGAAAAAACGAGCATTCATTGATTATGAAGCCCGTTTTTTCAATCGCTGTTTTTCTTAAAATCAGATTCACGTTTTGCAAACAATTGTTTACTGTTCTTTGAGCAAGCCGTCGGCCGCAGCCTTAGAAAGGCGTTTGATATCTTCCTTCGGATATTTGGACTTTCGGCCGCCGTTCACATAAAGGAAATACGCGCCGTCCGCCATTCTGTAAACGCACTCCTCGTAGCCCTCCGCATCGCCGGGTGCGCCGAAGGTGTTCTTCTTCAGAAGCTGTGCCGTCTCGGTATCGTATTCCTTTTTGCAGATGATCTTTTTCATATCTTCTCTCCTCTATAAGCAGATTTTGCTCTGCTATTTTTTGCAAATCGGGGAGAATTTATGCAGGGCGCGCCGCTTTGGTATAGTTTACCCGAGCACCGCTCTCATCCGCGCCGTAAGCCTCTCGGCGATCTGCGCAATGCCGTACACCGAGGGATGCACGCCGTCGGTCGAGATACCGCGCATATCCCCGAGCAAGGAATCGCCGGGAATATAAGTCACGTTCTTATAGCCCATCGCCGCCACGGCTTCCCGAATGCTTTCGCGCCATGCGACGGCACGGCCTCTGCCGCTGTAATCGTCATCGGAATAAAAAGGAGAGATCACAAAGATCGGCTTTTCGGGATTTTCGCCCGCAATTTTCCTAAGCGTATTTTCCACGCGCTCTCTACGAAGTGCGGCATCGAAGGACATAACGTTGATGCCAAGCTCCAGCACCGCCACGTCCCAAGCGCCCGCCTTGCCGATCTCGCCAAGATAGGAAACCGTGCTATCCTCCATACAGCAGCTGCCCGCAAGCCCCTTATTGAGCTTATCCATGGAAAGCGCGTGTGCCACCCAGGAGGTCCATGAATTGGAATCGTTCAAGGAATTGGAGCCGTGGGTAATGGACGAGCCGTAGAAAAGGATCGTCTTTTTCGGCGTATCCCCCTCTGCGGGCGGAGCGATCTCGCCCTCCACATCCAGGATCTCAAAGCGTCCTCGGTCAAACACGATGCGGATCAGCTGAGGATTCCAGGGTAGCGAAAAATCCTTATGCATACGGTCGATCAGTGCTTGCTCCTTGCGCTCGATGACGATCTCTCTTCCGTCGGGCGAAGTAGTCTTTCCCTCGTGATCGTACCAGCCGCCCTGCAGGCCGCCGCGAAAAATATGAAAATGCCCGATACCCGTGCTTCGTATCTTCAAGGTCACCTTATCCGAGAGCATCACAAAGCGAAGCTCCACGCCGCTCGAGTTCCCTGCCTGCACGCGCGCTCCATCTCTCTCGAAGCCCTTGCAAACGTCCATGGGATAGCGCATCCAGATCGCGCCGCCCATCTCGCCCGAAAGAAGCTCGGCCGCATTGTGAACCTCCATATTCTTATAGATCATCTGTTCCATCTTCTTATCCTCCCAATCATTTTCAAATTTCAAAAAATGGTAAAAAACAAATTCCTTGATTATCCCTTTTAGCGAAAAATATAATTTTTTATGGTTTCTTCATTTCAAAAACGCCGTTTTCGTCAATGCAAACGTCCACCTCGTCTATGTGGCATTGCAGATACGCCGAGCGCGTCCCCCGCTTTGCTCGGTTGCAGAGAAAAACCGTTTTCTCGGCGTTTTTCAGCATCGCCGAGCGCACCAGCACCTCCTCGCGTGAAAGATCCGAGATCACCCCATCCTCCGAAAGCGAGCGCGCCGAAAAGAAGGCGATATCCGCTCGCACGCGCGAAAACGCCGCCGCCGCATCCTCACCGACAAGGCAGCTCCGATTTTCAGGGCAAAGCGCGCCGCCGCTGCCATACACCTTCGCAGGGCTTTTGGCGAGAAGCGAAAGGATCTCTATATTGTTCGTCACGAAGGTGAGGCTTCGGTTCTCCATCAGTGCCTCGGCAAGATAAAAGGCGCTGGAGGATTGGTCGAGAAAAATAATATCCCCGTTCTTCACGAGCTGCCTTGCGTGCTCCGCCATTCGTCTTTTCTCGTCCGCGAATTGCACCGTGCGGGAGGAAAAGGCAATGCCGCCCGAAGGATTTGCATTGCGCTCCGCGCCGCCGTGGCTGCGGCGGATCAGCCCCTGTGCCTCCAGGGCGCGCAGATCGCGGCGAATGCTGGATTCGCTGGTAAAAAGCGCATCACAAAGGCTTCGCACGGTGGCAAAGCCGCCCTTCTTTTCGATGATACGCAAGATTTCTCTTTCTCTCTCGGTTTTCAGCATCTCTTCTCCTTGACTGTTTTTGACCGTTTTTCAGTCAAACATTGACCGTTTTCCCTTTTTTAACCG
The DNA here is from genome assembly GCA_045630385.1 of Eubacteriales bacterium. GTDB lineage: Bacteria > Bacillota > Clostridia > Oscillospirales > CAG-272 > UBA1740. The sequence continues at coordinate 68,522 of JAZQTA010000057.1, forward strand.
CTTCTTGCTTGCGATATTGACTTTTTTTGACAGTTTTATTATAATAGCCTTATAAAGATTTGTCAAGTACGGAGGATCGATTTATGGATATCAACCATCTGCTCTCAGGTATCGACTGCGCGTGCGGCATGCGCCACGAATGCGATATCGAGGCCGTTTATGCGGAAAGCGGCGCGATCTCGCGCCTCGCCGCGCTTTGCGAGCGCTACGCCCGCATTCTTCTCGTCGCGGATGAAAACACCTACGCCGCCGCAGGCGAGAAAACCGAAGCCGCGCTCTCGGGCAAGATCGCCGCGCGCGTAATCTTCGGAAAGGAGATTCTGATCCCGAACGAGGCGGCGATCGACCGCGTAACGCGGGCGCTCGGAGATGCCTCCCTCATCGTCGGCATCGGCTCGGGCGTGATCCAGGACCTTTGCAAATACGTATCAAAGACCTCCGCTCTGCCCTATATGGTGGTCGCCACCGCGCCCTCGATGGACGGCTACGCCTCCACGGGCGCGGCCATGATCCTCGGCGGCATGAAGGAAACCGTGCCCGCAGGGCTTCCCCGCGCCATCGTGGCAGACGTGGACGTCCTCAAAAACGCGCCGATGGAAATGCTTGCCGCAGGCTTTGGCGATATCATCGGAAAATACAGCGCGCTGGCAGATTGGAAGCTTTCCGTCGCCGTCACGGGCGAGCGCTTCTGCCCCTATATCTACGATACCACCTACGCCTGCATCGAAAAGGTCAAGAGCATGGCCGAGGGGATCACCGCGCGTGACGGCGAGGCCGTGAAGGCGCTCTTTGAGGCGCTCATCACCGTCGGCATCATGATGAGCTTCCTCGGTAACTCGCGCCCCGCCTCGGGAAGCGAGCACCACCTTTCGCACTTCTTCGAAATTTCGGGCATCGTCAAGGATCTTCCCTATCTCACGCACGGCATCGACGTGGCGTACTCCACCGTGATCACCGCCAAGCTGCGCGAGGCGATCTGCGCGCGTAGCTTCCCCGAGCGGCGCTTCCGCGAGGACGGGCGCATCACCAAGGAAAAGCTCGTCCGCGCCTATGGCGAGAAGGTAGCCGAAGGCTGCGTGGCTCTGCAAAAAAAGGTCGGCGCGTATACGCGCGATCTCACCCCCGTCTATAAAGAAAAGGAAGCCGAGATCAAAAAAATTCTTTCCAAGGTTCCGAGCGCGGAGACGCTCGAGGCAACCCTCTCCCTCGTGCATCTCGACATGAAGGACTTCTACGCGCTTTACGGCAAGGAAAGGATCAAAGAGGCGGTTCGCTACGCAAAGGATCTGAAGGACAGATACACCGTTCTTTGGCTTTGGTACGATCTTTTCGGTGAGGAGGAAATATAAAAATGCCGTGGAATTATAAGCACGCCATCGGCGTTGCCGCCCATCGCGGTGACAGCTATAATCACTACGAAAATACCATGACCGCATTTCGCGCCGCCGAAGCGGCAGGCGCGGATATGATCGAAACCGACGTGCGCCTCACGAAGGATCTCGTCCCGATCCTTTTGCATGACGATAAAGTGAACCGCACGACGAACGGCACGGGCGAAGCAAAGGACATGACCTACGCCGAAATCTCCCGCTTGAATGCGGGCGACGAAGATGCCCCCGAAAAAATTCCGCTTTTTGAGGAATTCCTTTCATGGGTGAAAGAAACCGATCTCACCGTCAATATTGAGATTAAGGAATATTTCCACGAGGGCAACGAGGAGCGCAGTCTGCTTTGTGTCGAAAAGGTCATCGAGCTCGTAGAAAAATACGGCATGGGAGATCGTATTCTCATCAACAGCTTTGATGCGTATCTGCTCGAATACTGCTATAAAAAATGGGGCAAGCGCTATCCATTGCACGGCTTCTACCCCTATTCCATCATGAGCAATATGGATAAAACGAGCATCGATCCCTTGGAATATCTCTTCTGCGCCTGCATCTTTGATACGAAGAACAAAGCCCTTTACGATACGCTCACAGAAAAGGGCGTTCAGCCTTGGATCGGCGCATCGGTAACACAAGGCTCGCTTCTGCGCCTCGCGATCAAAAGCGGCGCAAAGCTGATCACCACAAACTTCCCATCGAATATTATAAGAAAATTAAAGGAAATATAAATATGAAAATCAACGCAAAAAATATCAAGCTGATCGCAATGGATCTTGACGGCACGCTTACCCAGCATAAGGAGGCGCTGCTCCCCTCGCACCGCGCGGTGCTGGACCGTCTTTCCGAGCGCTACCGCCTTCTGATGGTGGGCGCGGGACAGGTGCGCCGCATCTTCGGTCAGCTCGGAAATTACCCCATCGACATCATCGGAAACTACGGCCTGCAATACGCCATTTACGATAAGGATCGGAAGGATATCCGAATCGTGGAGGATATTTCTCTGCCGCAGGGGGATCGCGCGTCCATCGAGGAGCGCGTGACCTTCCTTCGCGAAAAGCACGGCTTCACCGAATTTAAGGGTGACAGCGTGGAATACCATCCCTCGGGCTGTGTTACCTTTGCCGTGCTCGGCACGAGGGCGGATCAGGCAGACAAGCTCTCCTTCGATCCCGACCGCAAAAGGCGCCGCGCCTTCTACGCCGAGGTCAAGGCGCTCTTCCCCGAATACCGCGTTTTCATCGGCGGCTCCTCCTCCTTCGACATGGCGCCCGCGCCCTACGATAAGCGCCACGCGCTCGCAAAATACTGCGCGGAGCACGGCATTCTCCCGAGCGAGGTGCTCTTCATCGGCGACGATTACGGCGAGGGCGGAAACGATGAATCCGTTTACCTCTCGGATTTCAATTTCTTAACGATCGACGATTACCGCACCTTCCCCGAGATCACGAAATTCTTGCTCGATTGAGCGCAACCGAATTTACGGGGGTCTCTAATGCAAAATTCGAGACACCCCCAAATTAAATTTAATACTGCCTCATTTACGGTTTTGGCTGTATTTGAGGCTTTTTTTATTGTTTTTCGGACTTTTTCGGTTTTGCCGAATGTGACAGCTCCTTTGGGGTAATTTTCCGAAAAACATCATCTCGAGGCGCCTCCTTCGGAGCGCGGCGGCACTTGTGTTTTTCGAGCGATACCCTGTACAGCCGACGTCACGCGCCGTTTTTTTGTCTTTTTTGTTATCTTTTTGTATGTTTTTTGAAAAATCTATTGACACACGGATAAAATTGGTTTATTATATATTACTGCGATAAAAGTTTTATATTTTTTAGTATTTTATTTATAATGTCCGCCTACACGTGCGCAGGAAAGGAGATGCAAAATGAAGGCTGTGTTCAAAAAATCAATCAATATCGCGGAAAAGGTCCTGATGGGCGCGTTTGTTTTGCTCGTTGTCCTACTCATCGGCGTTCGCCTTTTCGGCATTGAGCCGCACGTCGTGCTTTCCGGCTCGATGGAGCCCGAGATCATGACGGGCTCGCTCGTATACGTGAAACGCGTGACACCCGAGGAAGCACAGAATCTGAAGGTGGGAGACACCGTTACCTACCTGACAGACAGCAAGGGCACGAAGGTCACGCATAAGATCTACGAGGTCGTTGGCGTTGCGTACGTCAAAAACCAATACGGCGAATACGTGAAGGATGAAAACGGAAATCCCGTGGTCGCGAAGGACGATTTCGGCAATCCGATCGTTATGTACGTTACCTACGGCATCAACAACAAAAATGAAAGCCACCCCTCGGGATACACCTTGGACGGCAAGGAGGGCGTTGGCAACCTCGGCTCATCCAACGTTTACGGAAAGCCCCTCTTCTCCATCCCCCTGCTCGGATACGTTGCCCACTTTGCACAAAATCCCCCCGGGCAATACGTCGTCATCGGCATTTGCGCGTTTCTGATCCTATCCGCCCTCTTCGGAGGCTCGCCCGCAAAGAAGAAGGAGGAGGAAAAAAGCGCCCCCGCCGAGGGCGGCACCGCGCATGAAGAGGACGGGCCGACCGCCTGAATCCGCGCCCCTCATTTCGGAGCTACGCCGAAAGGCTGACTCATATATGACGATATTAAGACGCATCACCGATCGCGCTTTAATACGCCAAGTACATCCTAACAAAAAAATTAACGAAAGGAAAGAAAAGACATGAAGCTTACCAAAATTCTCGCAATCGTTCTTTGCGCGGCAGCGCTCGTTACGGGCTCGATCGCGGCAACCGTCGCTTACCTGACCATGAAGACCAACGCCGTGCAGAACACCTTCACCGCAGGTGATATCGAGATCACGCTTGATCAGACAGCAACCCTGAATGAATTCAAGATGATGCCCGGTCAGACCTACACGGTAAATCCCTCGGTAACCGTAACAGCGGACAGCGAGGACTGCTGGCTTTTCGTCAAGATCGACGAGGTTCTTGAGGGCTCCGATGCGGGATTCCCCGACGGCACCACCTTTGCAACCTATCTGACCTATGCGCTCGCAGACGGTTGGACGAAGCTTGACGGCGAAACCGGCGTTTATTACCGCTCCGTGACCGACGTAGAAAAAGGTACGGGCTTGTTCGTAATCAAAGATAACACCGTCACCGCAACCGCAACCTGTACCAAGGCACAATACGACCTGCTGAACGACGCAAAGCCGAACCTGAAGCTGACCGCATATGCCGTTCAGCGCGTTGGCTTCGATACCGCAGCAGCGGCTTGGGTCCAGGCCGAAGCCCTCGGTTAATCCACGAATTTAACTTACGGAGGAAAACAAAATGAAAATGAAAAGAATTTTCATGCTGGCTCTCGCGGCTTGCCTGATCACGCTTACGGTTGCAGGCGCTTCTCTTGCGTACTTCACCGATACCGATGATAAGACGAACGTTTTTACTGCAGGCAACGTAGGTATTACGCTCACGCAGGATGAAACCCCCACCAGACTCTACCCCGGTCAGACCTACAACAAGAAGGCAACCATCACGAACGATGGCACGGAAATCGCTTACGTTGGCGCGATTATCGACGTTACCGTAGCAGATGGACAGACGCTCTCCTTTGATGCTATTTCCAGCGTTCTCACCGGTCTTAACGCCAATGTTGTGAAATATGCGACAACCGACAACGATTACAAAATTTACGTAGTTGTTGAAGCCGAGCTGGCAGTAAACGGCACTGTCGACGTCTTCTCCGCGATGACAATTCCCGCAGCCTGGGGTAATGAAAATCTGAAGGCCTTCAATGATCTGAGCATCGTTGTTACCGCATACGCAACCCAGAAGGTTGGCTTTGCTGACGCCACCGAGGCGCTCACCACCGCATTCGATACCGCTTGGGCAGGCTATCAGACCGCTACCAACGCGTAAGCAGACGAACCGGAACAATTGATCCAAAGCTACATAAAAATATCTTCGGATCTCTCGAAGCAGGTGCGACCCGATTTTCTCGGGCCGCACCCCGCAAAAAAACAATTGGTGTGATGGCGGAAGCATAGTTACGTTAGGATGTCTACGCTCCCCCACACCCATAAAATCCCCTATACGATTTCCCATAAAAATCACCAAGAATTATTATTTTCAGAGGCACTGATAAAGTAAGGAAAATAAAAATGCCAAACAAAAAAATACAGGCGAAGGAGGAAAAATGATGGACGAAATTTTTCAGGCGACAAGCAACGATACAACAGACTTTATGACAGAATCCGCGCCCGAAGCAGAAGTCACAAGGCATAAGAGCGGCATTCGCTTTCCGTTTGCTCCCGTGATCTCCCTTCTTGCCATCATGGCCATCTTTGCCGCGCAGACCTTTGCTTATTTTAGGGATTCCTCAACTGCGGAATCCATGACGATTACAGCGGGCTCGCTCGATATTTCTCTGATCGAGGTAAGCAGAAGCGGTAGCTTCCGGATGAACACGGAGCCCATAAAAATGATGCCCGCCGGCGTTTATTCCTACGGCGGCGTTGGCGCAAAGAATTCGGGAACTCTTCCCGTTTACGTAAGAATCAAGGTTGAAAAAACCATTCTTCAATCCGAACATGAAATATCCCCCGGTTGGGAAAGCCTTATCGCCTGCAATTTCGGAGCGAGCAACGAGGCACTTCCCGAAGAGCAAAGAGATCTTTGGGCTTATAACGAGGGATATTACTACTATAAAGCAACTCTCGCCCCCGGCGAGCAGACCACCGCGCTTTTTGACAAGGTGCTCTTCTCCCCCGGCATGGGCAACGAGTTTGAAAACAGCTCGATTCGATTTGACGTAATCTGCCAATCGGTGCAGGCAAGCAACAATTCCCCCGATCCCATCACTGCTTGGGGCTGGCCTGCCGAGGCAAACGGATCGGTATCATAAGGAGGGTGTATGAAACGCATTTTGCATTTTTTCAAGCATATCAATAAGCGTGCACTCATCCTTCTGATCTCGGGCACACTGCTTCTTTCCGCGGCGGTGGGAACGACCGTTGCATGGATCGTTCAAAAAACCGACTCGCAGGGCAGCTCCTTCACGCCGCCCGACGCGCGAATTGCCCTGGATAGCCATGACGAGATCCTCAATAAGGGTAATATCCCTGTCTATGTGCGCGCGATGGCCGTGGTAAATTGGTATTCCACGGAAGAGGAGCACACCATTTTGTCCGAGGTTCCCAAGGAAGGCGTGGATTTCGAGATCGACACGGTTTCCTCCGGCTGGTTTCCCGGGAGTGATGGCTTCTATTATTACGAAAAAACGCTTCTCCCCGGCGAGAGCGTTGTGCTCTTTACCGAGGCTCACCAAATCACGGAGAAGACGGGCTATGAGCTCCGTTTGCTTCTCCTTTCAGAGTCTATTCAGACCAATCCCATCGATGCAATACACGATGCATGGCCTGCTGTTGATGTTGATGCAAACGGCCGGCTTACTCCCGTAACGCCTTAAGGAGGTTCATAGTGAAAAAGAGAATATTGTCCCTGTTTCTTTCCTTGATTATAATCTTGGACGTTTTCGCCATTCTTCCGCCGCTTCGTTTGGGCGCGGAGGACAGTGAACCGACGCAGGAGCAGGAACCCAATGAAGACTATATTGAGGGCTTTGTAACGCTTACCTATGATGGCGAGGATCACGTCGCTATGCAAAAGGGTGACAAGCTTTACGCCTTTACGGAGATCGACGACTCGCTTGACCGGCAATATGCTCGGTATGCCTGGGAGATCCAATCCGGTGAAGACAGATGGGCCACCGTCAGCGGCTACGTATTCCGCTACGCCATTATCACGGATGCCCTGCTTTCCAATGCCGCCATCATCGACGGCGCGGCACATCTGCGCTGTATCGTCACGATTGGAGAGGATAAGTATGTCAGCAACGTGCTGAAGGTGTCTCTCTCCGAGACCAAAACGGAAGCCTCCGCCATGGCGAGCGGACAGGTTCTCCCCCTATCCGCGGATGCATCGGAGGAATCGGATCTGTTTTCGGCTGACGAGCCGACCATGGATGCCTTCCACATCGTTATCAACTACACCTACCGCCACGCAGAGGCGGCTCCCGGTCTCGATCTGAACGGCAAGAATGCCGCCAACGTATTTACGGTTACGCTTCCCGACTATACCAGCTATACCGGTACGGTCGCAACCCCGCCCGAGATCGGATACCTCCCCTACGTTACGATCGATCAGGCGGAATACGTTTTGGGAACGCCATCGAAAGCGGATTATATCACGTATGACGGCGTGGACTATGTCCTGGCCAACAGCATTGAGTTTGTTGAGCAGTCCGAAGACGTAACGATTAACGTATACTTTATCCCCCAGCAGGTTACCTTCCGCGTCAAGATCTACGAGCAAAACCTCTACGATGATGAATACACCCTGGTGCAGACCATCACGAAGACGGGCGTCGCCAACGCCGCAGTCGGCGAAAATCATGATACGCCCCGCACAGGCTTCTCTCCCCTGTATTACGATGAAAAGCTCTCCATCGACGAGGACGGCTCCTTCATCCTGGACATCTACTACGATAGAAACTATTATCTTCTCGACCTGGATCTGAACGATAAAGGCGATGCCTTCGGCGTTGTAAACCACTACGTTCGCTATCAGACCACTGTGGTTCTCCCGCCGCCGACCCGTCCCGCCCATTCCTTCTTAAACTGGGAGCTGATCTCGGTGAAAAGCGATCTGAAGAGCGCGGAGGAGGTCACAGAGCACAGCTATCCCGCGACAGCGGAAAGCGGATATATCATCCATTCCCTTGAGCACAATCTGGTCTACAGAGCCCATTGGTCGGAAGGAAAGACCTCCTATACAATCATTTACTGGCTGGAAAACGCAGAGAATGACGGCTTTACGCTGGATAGCTTTGATGTTGTGAGCGACGTGAATCCGGGTACGAAAGTCAGCGCGACGGACAGTCTTGATATCCCCGACAAAAGCTGCTTCACCTTCAGTGACAAGCTTTCGGACAAGGAGGTCACCGTCTCCTCTGACGGAACAACGGCGATCAACGCCTATTATCTAAGAAATTATTACACCTACACCTTCAAGGGCGCGGCAGCCTGCATCACCAAGGAGCACACGCACTCCGATGCCTGCCTGATGGGCAACTGCACGATCGAAAACCACGCGCATACCGCCGCCTGCGGCAATGCCGATCTGATCTGCGGAAAAACGGAGCACGTGCATGTGGACGAATGCTGTACGATAACCGAGCACGCGCACGACAGCACCTGCTGTAGCATCGCCTACCACGTGCACGGCACGGGCGCAAACAGCGACTGCACAAAGCCCGTGCATGAAAGGCACCACGACACCTGCTATTCGAAAAACGTGCTGACGGATGCGGATGTTCTGACAAACAACAACCAGAAAAAAGCATACTCGACTCTGAAAAGCAAGATCACGGGTCCGCTGAACGGTTACGTTTACCGTATCAGACTCTCCAGAAATTCAACGATCTATAACTTCTTATACGTACACGAGCACTGGTTCTACCTTGGTACGAACAGCACCTACAACAACGTGAATCCGGCGACCGGCTCAAGCTTCGCCAACCCCGCCTCGGCTGCAAACTCCTATTCCTCGGCCGCGGCAAAAACCATCTGCGGCTACGAGATACACACGCACGGCGACGGTAACTGCACCTGTCCCATTACCGAGCACGATCATACGTCGGGATGCACCTGTTCGATCACCCGCCACGTGCACGGCGAGGGAGACTGCGATAACTCTAAGTGCGGCCAAGAGCAGCACCGCCATAACACGAACTGCTACACGCATAACTGTGGAAAGACGGCACATACGCACGGAGGAAACTGCGTGAGAACCTGCCAGCAGCAGGCGCATACGCACTCCTCGCGCTGTAGCTCTCCAAGCGATAGCCAGAATATCTTCCTGGAATTCAAGGCAAAATACCAAGCCGATATATCCGCAATATGGCGCCGCGTTTGGGAGATCTTCCCCAACGGTGAGCGCTGGGATCCCAGCACGTATTTCAGCGAGGTTCTCGTTTACGTTCCCTTTATGACCCCCGCAAGCATCACCTTTACGTCCAACACCAGCTCGAACGCGACTTACACCATCAATTATTACCTTGAAGCGCTCGGCACGACCGAAATCGAGTATAAGGAGAAATACTTCGATCTGAATAACACCGTAAAGGCCAACTACAGTTATCTGACGACCAAGGAGGACTTCTTCGATATCCTCGGCTTTACGCAGTTTGAATCGGATCCTGCCGCCTCGGGCGGACAGATCAAGGATAATGACCTTAACGTTTCTCTCTACTACGAAAGAAACGAATATCCTCTCGAATTTGTCAGCCTTGGCACCACGCTTTCGCCCTACACCAAGGTGCTGAAATATCAGCAGCCCATCGGCGCTTCCTTCGAATTGATGCCGGAGGATATCCCCTATCCCTCCAGCAAGGAAAGCGGCGCGATTCGCTTCGTCGGCTGGTATTCCTCGCCGAACTGTGCAGACGGAACCGAGTTTACCTTTGACGGAAGCACCACGATGCCGGTCGGCGGTCTCGTTCTCTACGCGAAATGGGAAACGTGCTCCTACACGGTCAGCGTATATTCCAACGTGGAAAAGGAAATGCTCCTTGACTGTGTGACCGTTCCCTTCGACTCCTTTATCGTAGAGCCCGACTATACGCACGTTCAGCATCCCGGCGGTCTTCCCGAACACGAGCATCCCGGCTATAACGATGATGATCACATGATCTTCGTGGGCTGGTTCTACAAGGAGGACGGCAAGGAAAAGCGATTCGACTTCAACACCATGTCCGTCAAATTCGATATGGAGATCTACGCGAAGTGGACGTCACGCAAGCCCGTAAAATACACCGTTCGCTACGTGTATCATAACGGCACCGATTACGTAGACATCGCCGATCAGACAACCGGCTTGTCTCTTGCGGGAGTCACAAAGCACTTTTCCGCAAAGGTTACCACCGATCTGTATGATAAATACAGAGTTTTCTATTTCCCCGATATCCGCTCGCACTCGATCACGATGAGCAGTGACGAATCGGAAAACGTATACCTCTTCGTTTACTCCTCCGTAGAAACGATTTCGTATACCGTTACGCACAACTTTGTCGATTTGCAAAAGGTTAAAAGCAACATCGCAAGGCTCAGCACCTCCGAGGGGCTGACGACCTTTGAGACGCTTTTCGGCGAGGGCAACGATTCGCTGACTCTCACGCTGCCGTTTACGATCAGCGGTGAAAGCATCCGAACGCAGGCCGCTATGACCGAGGTATCCTTCCGTAAGGGCGTTTTAGAGGACGTCATTGCAAAGGCCGCAGAGGAGCAATACGAAATAACCCTGGAGGACGATCAAAAAACGTTGCTGGCCGATACCGTTGCGAATATGTCTCCCGACTTCTTTATACAGAATCTGATCCTTACGACGAACCCCGAAGACAATCACGTAACCTTTAACTGGGACAACAAGGACACAGAGGTTCTGTATCAGATCATCTATTACGAGGAGTCCGTTGACGGAAAGGAATACACGATCCACAGCACAAGACAGGGTAAGGTGGCCGCCGGCACCTGGATCAATGCAGAGACCTCCGACCTCTTGAAGCCCGAAAAGGACGTTCAGTACTTCGATCACTTCGACTTCAACCGTGATCTCTCTGTCACGTCCGGCGAAGCAGTCAAGCTGGAGATGGACAGTAATGGCGAGTTCGGAAAGGGTCTTGTACTGAAGATCTATTACACGCGTAAGGAATACGGCTTCACGGTTCACTATTACAAAGAGGGAACAATGAGCCCGGTATCAGTGTCCAGGACGGATCTAAAAGCAAAGTATCAGGCAACGGTCTACGTTGCAGACGTTGCCAAGGAGATCGCCGGCTACACCCTCGTGAACATAAACGATAAGCCGTTGACCATCTCCTCCGATGAAACACAGCAGATCATATGCCGTTATACCGGTCTTGAGGTGTATTATCAGTATCAGATCATGGGTACGGGTATGGGCGCCACCATTGAAAATCCGACCGATACCATAACGATCGGCAGCGGCGATCAAAGCACAAAGAAGCTTACGCTTTGGAGCGAAGGATATTTCATCAACAAATGGTATTATTCCATCGACGACGGCGAGCTCCTGCCCGTTCCGGAGGATAAGTGGCTCTCCAACAACAAGACCGTCATTACGGTGGAGCCTCCTGAAGCCGATATGGCGGGCAAAACGGTCTACATCTTTGCAGAGGTGCTTCCCACCACGAGGCGCTTCCGCGTAGACGGCTTTGCTACAGATGATAACGACCCGCAGGCATTCGTATTCCGTCTTCAGGGCAAGGCAGGAACGCAGACCGCGGGCATCGACGTGACCTTCACGATCTTCGATACGGGTTACCTCGATATTGAGCGCCTTCCCTTCGGTCAATATACCTTGACAACGCTGCACTGGGCATGGCGCCTCGGCCATCCGGACACCGTTACCTTCAATGACCAAGCGCCGTCAGCCGAAACCGGTACGGTCACTCTGGATCTCAACACGACGGGTGACGTCATAATCACCTATAGCGACAAGTATTCGGAAAAATGGCTTTCCGACGATGCATCGGGTTACGTCCCCATTTCTCCCAAGGCAGATTGATCACCATCCCCTTATCAAACTTTTTGGGTGTCTCAAATTTTGCATTTGAGACACCCCCTTTTTTCATAATAGGGATTTTTTAAAATTTCATTTAAAATGCTCCCTATTTTTCTTTGAATGCCTCCCCTGCACAAGATATCAAAACGCCGATCCGCAGACGTCGGTGGCGAATTTTTACGCATATTTCGTATTTCTTTACCTACACTCTTGACCTCTGGGTGCACTTATGCTACAATAAATAAGAACTATGCGCACACGCGCAAGAGGTAACGATCATGAACTGCGAGCAAAACGGCATTCTCCCGAGCGAGGTGCTCTTCATCGGTGACGATTACGGCATGGGTGAAAACGACGAATCCGTCTCCCTCTCCGACTTCAATTTCTTAACGATCAACAGCTACCGCACCTTCCCCGAAATTACAAAGTTTTTGCCGAATTAAAATTTTTCCGTTTTTCCCGAAAAACCGTTTTTTCGTATTACGAGATCATAGGAGTGAAAAAATGAAATTTCCATGGAAAACCACAGGCATCGTACTGACCGCGCCGATGCACGGCGAGGTGAACGACACCGTTCGGCTGATCGATGAATATCTCGCGCCGCGCGGCTTCAATATGATCGTTTTGCAGGTCAGATACCGCTATCAATTCAAAAAGCATCCCGAGGTTTGGGGATACGATCCCCTGTCGTACGAGGACGTAAAAGCGTTGCTGGCGGTTTGCAAAAAGCACAATATAAAGCTTGTTCCGAAGATGAATCTGATCGGTCATCAATCCGGCTTCCCCAACGAGCCGACGGACGGCATCCTTCACGGCCATAACGATACGTCAAGCGATATTCCGGACGGACTTTTGCGCGCCTACCCAAGCTTTGACGAGCAGCCGGGGGTGCGGGAGGTTTTTTATGCCCGCAGTATATGCTTAAGCAGCCGACCTGCCCGAATTGTGGTTTGCGAGCTGATCGACGAGCTGATGGACGTCTTTGAGGCAGACTGCATTCACATCGGATGCGACGAGGCACTGAACGTCGGTCTTTGCCCCGAATGCTCAAAAAAATCCAAGGGTGAGCTGATCGCAGATTGGGTAGGCGCGCTGAACGATCACGTAAAAAAGCGCGGCGGCACGGTCATGATGTGGGGAGACCGTCTTCTTTCCACCGAGGAAACGGGATACGATTGCTGGGACAGCGACGGAAACGGAACGCACAAGGCGCTTGAGATGCTTCCGAGGGATATCGTGATCTGCGATTGGCACTACAACAAATACGAAAAATACACCTCCGTGGATATTTTCGGACAGGCGGGCTTCAAAATTATGGTATCCCCCTGGAGAGATAAGGAACGGCTCGAGTCGTTTTTGCAGTACGCGGCGGAGAACGATCGGGGTCACGTCATCGGCACCTTGATGACGACCTGGTGCGGTGCGGGGGATCTTGCACAAAGGCTGCTTTACGGCAAAAAGGGCAGATGGCTCCACACCGATCAGATCGCAACCACGATCGACGAAATATTTACGGCAGAAAAATCATAACCACCCGTCAAACGGGTGGTATGCACAAGGGCTAAAAGCCCAATATCACCAGCCAGCGACTCAAGTCGCCGGCTTTTGCAAAGCAAAAGCCTTGGGCAACCTTTCCCACTATAATTGAGAGTAAGAATG
>JAZQTA010000058.1:0-27178 GCA_045630385.1 Eubacteriales bacterium
TGAAGTGAACCCAAAAGTTTAGACAAAATTAAATATTAAATTGCTTGTGAATGAGCTCGGTATTGCACTGGGCTCATTCCTTTTAGTTTTAGAGAAATTCTTTCGTTGTTGTAGTAATGTATGTATTCTTCCAACTTTTCAATGAATCCCCTAGGGGATTCAAATTTTTCGCCGTAATACATTTCAACTTTCAACCTACCAAAGAAGTTTTCCATTATGCCGTTGTCCATGCAGTTTCCTTTGCGAGACATACTTTGCGTAATGTTGTGTTCGGCAAGAAGCCTTTGGTATTCGGCATGCTGGTACTGCCAACCTTGGTCTGAATGAAATAAAGGTCGCGCATCGGCAGGAAGCTTTTCAAATAATCCATTTAACATATCTCTAACCTGTTGCAAGTTAGGACTTGTAGAAATAGAGTAAGATATAATTTCACGGTTGAACATATCAAGCACCGGAGAAAGATACACCTTTTCATCGCCAATCTTAAACTCCGTAACATCTGTTGTTAGTTTCTCAAACGGCTTGTCTGCATGAAAATCTCTTTTCAACAGATTGTCTGCTACTTTGCCAACTTCGCCTTTGTAAGAATGGTATTTCCCGTTTTTGCTCTGTTTTCCACGTAGATGAAGGGATTTCATCAGTTTTAATACGGTTTTATGGTTAATTGGATAACCTTTTGCCTTCAATTCAGAGCAAATACGTCTGTAGCCGTATCTCCCTTTGTGAGTATTATGGATTTCTAATATATCTTGTTTTTCGCTTTCGTATTTGTCTTTATCCTTCTGTTTCAGATAGTAATAGTACGTGCTTCTTGCTATCCCGGAAAGCTCTAACAAATCTTTAAGCGGATACTTTTGCCTTAGTTCAGCAATTATGAACGCTTTTTGCCGTTCTTTTGCTCTTCCGCAAGAACTAAGGCACTCAGTTTTTTTAAGTATTCAATCTCCATTCTAAGTCTTTGGTTCTCGGCAATGAGATCTTCTTTTGTTTTGGGATCAAGCTGAGCCTTTTTGGTGGATTTCGCTCCGCGGCGTTCTTTCATAAATCCATCCGCTCCTTCTTCGAGATATATACGCTCCCAACGTTTCAGAAGGTCTACCGTACTTCCGCTTTCACTCAATCCATATTTGCGGGCGGTCTCTCGATATCCCAAACGTTGTTCTCGCATATCCATTATAACACCTATTTTGAATTCCGTCGAGTACCTTTTTTGAATTTGACCCTTCTTTGCCATAAAAAATATGCACCTCCAAAAGTGTCTAACTTTTGGGGTGCATATCACTTTCAATCCTCGTCCTTTTTTGATAGACAGCGTGTTCTTTTTTTCTTGAAAAGTCCAACCCTAAGAGTGCATTCTTTGCTCTCTTTTTTCATTAGGCTTGTTTTTTCGTCAGCGTGCCTCTTCGGCCGCGCTTTCCTTCTCCGCCTTTTCCTTCTTTTCTTTCTTCGGCGCAAGCTCGTTATAGAGCGTGAAGCCGAGGATCATCGCGCCGCCGATCGCTTGCGGCAAAGTCAGCGTCTCGCGCAAGATCAGCACCGAGCACAGCACCGCCACCAAGGGGTCGATATAGGAAAGAAGCGCGACCTCCTGACCGGGCAGCTCCTTCATCGAGGTGAAATACAGACAGTAGGTCACGCCGGTGTGAACAATGCCGACCACCAAAAGGCAAGCCCAGCCTACGCCATTCAGCCCGGAAAGCGAAACGCCGCCCGTCAACGCCACGTACGGGATCAATACCGCGATCGCGGCAATAAACTGAAGGAAGGTTCTTTGAATGCCTTCCACGCCCTTCGTTCCCTTATTCAGAAGCATCACGCACGCATAGAGCACCGCCGCACCGAGACCGAAGCCGATGCCGAGCAAATGGTTGCTCCCCGCGGAAAGATCTCCGATCCCCGTGATCAAAACGATACCGAGCGTGGACATACCGAAGCACACCCATTGCCTTGCTCCCATTTTTTCCTTAAAGATCAGGGGCGAAACCACGGTGACGATAATGGGCGCAAAATAATAGCTGAGCGTTGCCACCGAAACGGTGGTATACTTATATGCTTCAAAAAGCAATATCCAGTTAAAGCCCATCGCCGCGCCCGAAAGGAGCAGCAAGGGCAATTGCTCTTTGATCTCGCGGAATACGATGCGCTGGCGCGTGCAAAGCATAAAGCCGCCGATCAGCACCGTTGCCATCAGCGCACGGTAAAGCGCAAGCTCGCCCGAGGAAACGTTGACGCTTTTCACAAAAAGACCGATCGTGCCGAACACCGCCATCGCCGACATAAACATGATCTTATAACCAAGTGAGCGTTTCATATCTGCCCTCCGAATCAAAATCCTTTTTTATTATACCACTCTCCTTTTACGCCGTCAATCTTTTTTTCAAAAAAGCAACGGATTTTCAGTCGGGCGGCAAACGAAAAAATCCGCTTCGCCTTTTCTTTGCATTATTGTATTGTTTTTTTGTTGTTTTGCTCCGTTTTTTCCGCAAAGGGTTGATTTTTTATTCCGTGATATGCTACAATAAACGCAAAGAAATTAAAGCGAGGATAACGCTATGACACAAAAGGATTTTTTTAAGCACGCCAAGTGGGTGGGCGCGAAAGAATGCTCGATCGGCATTGCCGCCCCGATCCCGAGAGGCGACTCTTATCCGATCGAAACGGCGCTGACGAACATGAGCGAGGCCTACGTGCTTCGCGGCCGCTTCATTGCCGAAAAGGGAGCAAGCGCCTCTCTGAACGTGCTCGGACTCGGCTTTTTCAAATGCTACGTCAACGGCACGCTGATCAATCCCGACACCTTTTTGCCGCTTTCATCGGATTTTGAGGCAACGAACGATCCCATCGACGAGGTGATCTCGGGACACCGCGTGTACGTGCCGCAATTTGATATCACGCCGTATCTTTGCGAGGGCGAGAACACGATCGCTCTGCTCTTCGGAGGCGGATGGTACACGCATCTTTGCCGCCGCTTCGGCCATCCGAAAGCGATCTACGCCGTTACCGTGGAAAAGGACGGAAACGAGAGCGTTTTCGTTTCGGACGAGGAATGCCGCATCGGAAAAAGCTTTATTACGGGCTACAATTTCACGAAGAGCGAAGCACACGACTACCGCGGATGGAAGAACGCCTTTGCCAAGGATTTTGACGACAGCGCATGGGAAAGAGCCTCTCTCTGCGCGCCGCTTGAAACCGAATACATGACGACCGATTGCCCTCCCGATGCCCTGATCTGCCGCCTTCCCGTGAAGGAAACGCACCGTGACGGCGCGCGCGTGACCTACGATTGCGGCCGCAACACCACGGGCTATCCCGCCATCGAGATCCTTGCCAAGGAAGGAGATGCGGTGGAGGTTTATTTTTCCGAGGAGCTTTTGCCCGACGGACAGATCGACCGCGCCCATGCGCACGGTCAGCGCTTCACCGTGACCTCGGACGGCACGCGCCGCACGGTCACCCCCGCGCTTCTCTGGTACGGCTTCCGCGCCTTCGAGATCGTCGGAGATGCGCGCCCCATCGAGGTCAGAGAGATCCACGCAGACGTGAAGATCACCTCCACCTTTGATTCGGACAACGAAACGCTGAACTGGATCTATAATACCTTTTTGCACACAATGCTTTGCAATATGCACACAGGCCACCCCTCGGACTGCCCGCACATCGAGCGCCGCGGCTACACGGGCGACGGACAGCTGACCGCCAACGCCGTTCTGACAACGATGGGCGCCGAGGCCTTTTACAGAAAGTGGCTTGCCGATATCGGCGATTGCCAGGATAAGCTGAGCGGCCATATTCAGTACACCGCGCCCTATATCCGAAGCGGCGGCGGCCCGGGCGGCTGGGGATGCGCGATCGTGGAGGTTCCCTATCGGCTCTATAAGCACACGGGCAACCTCTCCTATCTCGAAAAATACTATCCGCAAATGCTGCGCTATATCGATTATCTTGAGGCACATTCCGAGTTCGGCCTCGTCACGAGTGATAAGGAGGGCGAATGGTGCCTTGGCGACTGGTGCGGCCCGAACGTTCTCTACCCCGAATGCGACATCACCTCGCACAATCAGCAGGTGATTCTCCCCGCGCCCTACGTGAACACCTATTTCATGGTCAAATCCCTTCTTTGCATGAAGGAGATCGCGGCGCTTATCGGCAAAGCAGAGGATATCCCGATGCTGGAGGAAAAGATCGCCTACCGCAAGCGCGCGATCCAGGCGGCTTACTTTAACGCCTTTGACAACAACTTCGTCATGAGCGTACAGGGCGCAAACGCCTCCCCCGCCGATCTCGGGCTCGGCGAC
The DNA here is from genome assembly GCA_045630385.1 of Eubacteriales bacterium. Lineage (GTDB taxonomy): Bacteria > Bacillota > Clostridia > Oscillospirales > CAG-272 > UBA1740. The sequence goes on from JAZQTA010000058.1 coordinate 4,296, forward strand.
GTGTACGCCGTGGAGCAGGGCACGAGCCACTGCTCCGAGCAGACCTCCGCGGCCGCGGGCGGTACGTACAAAAATTTAGTGACCTATTATGAAAAGCTCGGCCACTACGATACGGGCATCTTTGCCACCGACGTGGTGACACGGCTTCTCTTTGAGAACGGAAACGCAGAGCTTGCCGCAAGGCTTCTCACGCAGAACGGCGATCAGGGCTTTGAGCATTGGCGCAAAAACGGCGCGACCACCTTCCACGAATACTGGGATTCGAACCGCTCCCGATCGCATAACCACCCGATGTTCGGCGCACCCGTGGCGTATCTTTTCGAGCATCTGCTCGGTATCGGACAGCGCACAGGCACGGCGGGCTTTTCGGATCTTCTCATCGAGCCGAAGGCAACCGCGCTTTTCGGCCGCATGGCGGGAAGCATCGAAACCGTGCGCGGCAAGATCGCCGTATCCTACGTACATGAAAATGAAAAGATACACTTCACCGTGACCGTACCCGAAAAGACTACGGCGACCTTCCGCTTCGGCGAAAAAGAGATCCCCCTCAAGTCGGGTGAAAATCAGTTGATATTCTAAAAAGAAAAGGACGCACAAGATGATCATTTTACACGCTTACTATCCCGAGGTATGGGAGGCGCAGGTCAAGGCCGGCCTCGTGCGAGAGGAGGACGGCATTCGCTTCTGCCAATCTCTGCAAACCGATGCGGACGTGAAATTCAACGAGCTTGCCAAGAAGGGCGGCGATCTCTATAATCTTTGCAAAAAGGAAAAGCGCCCCTTCTATATCGACCGCCTGCAGGGCGGAAGCGCTTATCAGAACTACGTTTACGACGAGGCGCTTCTCAACGAATATAAGGAGATGCTCGGCGAAAAATTCTGGGGCTTCCAGATGCACGAATGGCTCTCCAACTACTTCACCGACCTTGCGCGCCTAAAAACGATCCCCGACGAGGATTGGGATGCCGCGCATATCCGCGAGGAGCTGCACCGCCAATTCCCCTACCCCTTCACCTTCATCGAATCGATGAACGAGGAGGAAATGGCTTCCATGCCCCGCCCGAAATGCTTCCGCGAGCATCTTGCAAACATGGGAAGCATTTATAAGAAGCGCGCGGCCTTTGGCGAGCTGATCCCCTGCGACTCGGCCTTCCTTGCCTACAATTTTGAGATTCAGAACGGCGCGCGCCGTCTGCTTCCCGAGATCGGTGCACAAACGCCCTACGCGAATCTGCAAATCGCTTACGCGCGCGGCATGGCACGCCACCATGGCATCGACTTCGGCGTTTACTACGAAACCTGGGGCGGCGAGCCCTTCTCCACCTGCTGCTATCACAGGGACGCGCGCTGCGAATGGCGCTCGAGAACCGGACAAAGGCACTCTCCCTTTGCCGCCGCGGGTGCAAACGGCGGCTCCTCCCGCGCTCTGCAATGGCATATCTTCCTCTACGCTTACCTTTCGAACGCCGACTTTCTCTCCGAGGAATGGGGGCTTTGCAACGTATTCGAAAACTGGGAGGACTTCCCGCTCTCGCCCTATGGCGAGGTGAAGAAGCGCTTCATCGAATTTCTTCGCGACTTCCCTGCCGTCGGCAAGAAGCTCTCGCCCGTGGCGGTCGTGCTTCCGCGCGAGCTTTTGGTGCTTGACGGCATTAAGGAAGCCGGGCAGATGTGCCGCTACCCCGTGGAAAGCCCCGAGCTTGACTTTATCAAGAGCACGCTTTGCTCCCTCTTTGCGGCGCCCACCGAAATGCTCGGAAACGAGAGACACGCGCTGATCAACTCCGAGATCCCCGACGGCATCGACGTGCTGAACGATGACGGAAGGCCGATCGAGGGCTACGATTATCTCATTGACCTGACCTGTGACGAAAAGGCACTCGCAGGCCAAAAAGCGAAGCGCATCAAGGCAGAGGATGCGGTCACAGCCATGAAGGAAGCCCTTCCCTGCTTCGTGGAGGGCGGTGCGCACTTCGTTGTCAACGAATGCACCGAGGGCGGCTATTATCTTTCGATCTTCAACCACAGCGGCATCCGGCGCACCGTGGCAGACGGCGAAAGCATCCTTCCCGAGGCGAAAAAGGAGCTTACGGTCACCTTCAAAAACGAGTGCAAGCCCGAGGTCGTGTTCGGCTCTGCGGCTCTCAATAAGAGCGGCGATGCATACAGCCTTACGCTTGACGGCGGCGACTTCGTGATGATCCGTTTCTGATCCCGCCGCTTAAAAATCAAAAAAGAAGAGCCGATTTTTCAAACGAAATCGGCTCTTTTAACCCCCGCTTTGTCAAGCCATACTTGACAAAATCAAGTAAAAAATTCTTTATTTTTTTAACGAAGTATGCTACAATAAAAGCAATACAGCAATTGGGAGGCAAGCATGGCAATCGGCGAGAACATTTGCAATCACAGAAAAAGGCTCGGCATATCGCAGGACGCGCTTGGAAAAAAGCTTCTCGTGAGCCGGCAAACGATCAGCCTTTGGGAGAAAGATCAAACCGTGCCGACCATCGACAATCTGATTCGCTTGAAGGAGATCTTCGGCGTTTCGATCGACGATATCGTTTGCGGCACGGCGCTATCCAAGAAAACGGCAACCAATGCAAGCTCGCTGGACACCGTGTGCGCGTCACTTGCGTACGCGCTGGGCATCGAGCCGCCGAAGGCCGCCGCGGAAAAAAACTTTGAGCTTTCCAATTATATCGACAAGGTCTTTGACGGCCAAAAGGCCGACCGCGTGATCCTCTACCACAACGGCGCGATCGCACAGTGGCTGTACGAAAAATACGCCGATTATTTTCAGGGGACGAAAAAACGCACGGGGATCGAGATCTTTCTTTCCGCCGTGATGCCGCCCGTGACACCCGTGGGACTCGCCACGACGTTTTCGGGCGTTCAGCCCGAGGTGCACGGCATCCGCAAATACGAAAAACCCACGCTCACGGTCGAAACGCTTTTCGACGCGCTGATCCGAGCAGGCAAAAAGCCCGCCTTGATCTCTTACGGAAAATGCAGTCTCGGAAAGCTTTTCCTCGGACGGGATATGGATTACTATCATTTCACGACGGGCATGACGGCGGAATCCAACGCCAAGGCGATCGAGCTGATGCTTCGGGATGAGCACGATTTTATCGTATTCTTTAGCAGCGACTACGATACCGTCATGCATAAGCGCGGGCCGGAGGATCCGAGAGCGCTCGCGGAGCTTCGCGCGTGCGATGCCGTTTTTTCTCTCATTTCGGATACGGTCAAGAACGCCCTTGCGCATCGCAACGTCCTGATCGGCCTTACGGCGGATCACGGCTGCCATGAGATCGATGGCGGCCGCGGCTCGCACGGATCGGACCGTCCGGAGGATATCAATATCGTGCATTTATACCGAGGCTATCCAAAAAAATAGAACCCAAAAGGAGCTTTTTATGAAACGCGTTTTTTCATTTATCCTTTCCTTATGCTTCGTTTTCGGTGCCTGTGCTCTGCCAATAGCCGCAAGCGCATCGATCAGAGAGATCGGGCTTTACGTGGACGACTACACGCATAAAACAGCACGCTACGCCATGGACTCTTACCAAAGCGTAAAAAGACTAGAGGAGGTGCCCCATACCTTCGAGGCTTGGATATTTGCGAGGCGCTCGGGCTGGCGAGGCGGAACGATTCTCGGAAATCAAGGTAATATCAGCGGCAGCTTCTCCTTTGCGCTGAACTCAAAATTTTACCCCGAGCTTTCCTTTAAAAATACAAACGGCGCGGTGCATTCCGCCGTATTCAAAAACGTCGAAATTCCGTCCGGCGAATGGACGCATCTTGCGATCGTATACGACGAGCAGGCGCAAAAATTCCGTTGCTTTGTGAACGGAGAGAAAAAAGAAACGATCTCCTTTGCCGACACCTGCCCGACGCAGTGCGAAAACGGATGCAAGGGGATCTTCTCGCCTGCGGCCGCGGCGCGGTACAGCGTTTTTCTCGGCGGAGATCAGACCGCCCTTAACCCGAACTACTTCCGAGGACAGATACAGGACGTTGCGCTTTACAGCGAAGCCCTTGCGGTTAGCGATATTGCGAGTGATTTTCAAAACGGCGTTGATCCGAACAATGAAAAGCTGATCCTCTTTTACGATGTTGACGCTTCGAGCAGGGGAAAGGATATCGAGGACAAGAGCGGAAACGGCTATCACCTCACGTACAGCAAGACCTGGATGACCGAGGAGGAGATGGAGGCCGAAAGAAGCAAGAAGGGATTTTCGGGCAATTACGATTACGCGATCGCCGTGATCGGCGACCCGCAGTACGCCACGAGGCGCAACCCCGAGGCCATGCGAAAGGCTTACAGCTGGATCGCGGCGAACAAGGACGAAAGGAACATCCGCCACGCGATCTTTCTCGGAGATCTGACCGACCAATGCCAGCCGAAGGAATGGCAGGAGGTCGCCGATGCGCTGAAGATACTGGAGGATGCGGGGATCACCTATTCTCTGGTGCGCGGCAATCACGATACCGCCTTGAGCGGCCTTGATTCCAAATACGAGCCCACCGCAACTCCCGAGGCCTTTGACGAGATCTTCGCCCGTGACGGCAGCTATTACCTTACGGATCTGTTGGCAAACGGCGGACTTTACGAGGAGGGCTCGGTGAAAAACACCTACCGCACGCTGGATTGTGAGGGTGACAAGTGGCTGATTTTGAATCTCGACTGGCGCGTGGACGATGCGGTGATTTCATGGGCAGGCGGCGTGCTTGAGGCGCACCCCGATCACCGCGCCATCATCGTGACGCACGATTACATGAGCAGAATGCTTTCTCCAAGCACAAACGGAAAGACTCTGTGGGAGCGGCTCGCGAGCCAATATGAAAACGTGGTGCTCGCCCTCGGCGGCCATTGTTCGTGGGACAATATCAACGTGCTTAAGAGCGAGGGCGTTCACGGCAACACCGTTACGCAAATGTTGATCGATGCACAGCTCGTGGATTACTATCTTTCGGGCGTCGGCATGGTGACGATGTTCTATTTCAGCGAAAACGGAAGCGTTGTGGATATAGAGCACTATTCTCCCACGCGCGACAGCTACTATAAGAATATCAATCAGATGCGGATCGATCTCGAGACAGGGAGATTTGATGGCACGGGCAACGCGAAAAATCCGTTTTGGAATCGCGGGGCGGCGCGCATCCTCCTGATCGCAATTCCCTGTGCGCTCGGCACGGCGGCCGTCGCGGTCGGCGCGTATTTCCTCGTAAAAGCAAAAAGAAAGCGCATTCCCGGTGCGCCCGAAGCGCAAGACGAATAATTTTTAACATAAAAAATGCGGGAGTGACAGCCATAACGGCACACTCCCGCATGTATTATTTTTTCGCAAGTAAAACCGATCCGGGCCGAGCGCATTTTTTCTCAATGCAGCTCTCCGTTCACCTCTTCGGTCAGCCCCGCAAGATAGCTCTCCTCGCTTGCGAAGAGAAGCCGCATACTCTCCCCCTCGATCTCAACGGCCGTGAGGGATGCATTGCGAATCGGAGGCACGCCCTCGTTCCCCGCCTCAAAGGGCAGACCGAGCACGAAAGCAAGAAAAATACGGATCGCGCCGCCGTGCGAGCAGATCGCAACCGTCTTTCCCTCGTTTTCCCTCGCAATGGAGAGAAACGCGGTTTTCACGCGCTCGTACGCCTCGGCATAGCTCTCGCCGCCCTCATAGCGTGCGAGATACCGTGCCGTTTTCAGCATTGCGTAGGTTTCGGGATAAAGCACCTTGACCTCCTCGTAGGTCTTTCCCTCCCAATCGCCGAGGAAAATTTCACGAAGGCCGCGCCTCTTATTCACGGGAAGCGAAAGCGCATCCGCCAGCGGACGGATCGTTTCCACCGCGCGGCAAAGATCGCTCGCGTACACCGCGTCGATCTTATAATTCTCCAAAAGATAGCGAGATACCGCCCGGCCCTGCTCATACCCGGGAGGCGCAAGCGGAACGTCCCTATGCCCCGTATAGCGTTTTTCCCTATTCGTGACGCTGATTCCGTGGCGGACGATAAGTAGCGTAGTTACCATTTGTCTTTTCTCCAAAAAGAATTTTTAAATCGACCGAAAAAGAAGAAGCGGCGCAGAAAGCACCGCTCTGTTCCTCGGGAAAAGCCCTGTCATTCAAAACGGCCTTGCCCTGATTATTTGATCACCTTCAGATATTTTAGAATTGAAAGAACGATGCCGATCACAACGTACAGATCCACGAGACCGCCAAGAATTCCAACGAGGATTCCGACTACGGGGATCTTCGCAAGAATACCGATCAAAACGCCTGCAATCACGCCGATCAGAAACTGGATCAGAATGTTTACAAGCAGATCGCCGAACTTCTTCATCGGCTGGAAGGAAAACGGGAAAATTTTCTTAAGCGTTGCCATAAAAAAACTCCTTTTGCTTTTTGTAACCGAAATTACTATTATCAGTATACTATCTTTCTCGGCAATTGTCAATATGTTTTCAGCATTTTGCATAAAATCTATGCCCGCATAAAAACGCCGCGCCGCCTTGACAAAGACAGGGCTCCGTGCTATAATAATGAAAACGAAATACGAAGAAAAACGAGGTTTTGCCGTATGAAGATCGGTCTTTGTCTTAACGAATATGCATCGCGCTATCCCCTTGAAACGGCGGCACAGTATCTGCGCGCCGACGGCTATGACGCGGTGGATTGCTCGGAGCTGCATAACGTCCTTGATGCCATTTACACCGATCCCGAAAGTGCCGTGGAAAAGCGACTCGCCGAGAAAAAAAGAATTCTTTCGGAAAACGGCGTTTCCATCGCACAAGTGCACGGCCCATGGCGCTATCCTCCCGAGGATGGGACGCCCGAAGGGCGCGCCGAATGGCTCGATTATATGAAGCGTTGCGTTCGCATGGCATCCTGCCTCGGCGCTCCCTACATGGTGGTGCATCCCTTGATGCCCTTCGGCGAAAACAGCCCCGAAAATCCCGCCAAGGTGATCGACCTGAACGTGGAGCATTATATGCGCCTCGCAAGCTACGCTAAGGATCATAATATCACCGTTTGCCTCGAAAATATGCCCTTCCCCCAGCTGCCGTTGGCACACGTGGATCAGATCGCCGAATTTGTGGACGGCCTCGGAATGAAAAATCTGAAGGTCTGCCTTGACACGGGGCACGCGAGCATTTGCGGTATGCCGCTTTACGATGCCGTGCGCCTGCTTGGCAACCGTCTCGCCACGCTCCACGTGCACGACAACCACGGCGTGCATGACGAGCATCTGCCGCCCCTTGCCGGCACGGCGGATTTCAAGGGCTTCGCCGCCGCCTTAAAGGAGATCGGCTTTGCGGGCGTTATTTCCGCTGAGGCGCACGTTGGAAACGACCTTAACAAAAGAGATTTCCGCGTCGGCGCAAGAGCCATGGCAAAAACGCTGGCCGACATCGCAAGCAACTCGCTTAAATAAAAACATTTCTTTACATAAAGGAAGATAGATATGAAAAACGTACTGATTCTTGGCGATAGCTATTCCACCTATCGCGGTCTGATTCCCGAGGGATTTGCCTCGTGGTATCCCGGCAACGACGTGAAAAGCGCCGAGGAAACCTGGTGGAAAATCGCGCTCTGCGGCGCGGAAACGGAGCTGATCCTCAACTCCTCCTTCAGCGGAACGACGGTCTGCCACACGGGCTATAGCGGCGACTGCAGCGATAAATCCTTCCTTGCAAGACTTGAAAAGCTTGCCGAAAACGGATTTTTTGAGAAAAACAAAATTGACGAGCTTTGGATCTTCGGCGGCACGAACGATTCCTGGGCAAATTCTCCCATCGGAGAGATCACCTACGAGGAGGTTTCCTTCGAAGAAAAGTTCAAGGTGCTCCCCGGCTTCTCGGCGCTTCTTGCGCTTGCAAAATCCCTTCCCATCGGGAAGATCCTCGTGCTGCTGAACAGCGAAATGAAGCCCGAGATCGAGAATGGCTTTGCCGAGATCGCGGCGCACTACGGCGTTCCCGCCCTGCGCCTGCACGATATTGACAAGAAGGACGGCCACCCGACCGCGAAGGGCATGGCCGAGATCGCGGCGAGGTTCCTCGCCTTCCGCGCGACGGTATAACGGTACAGATATAAATAAAGCTTTCTTCAAAAATACGCAAAGGAGATCCGCAACATGAAAACCAGGCATCCCGATAATTTTTATTTTCTTTATCCCGATGACGGCGCGATGCTCACCTATGCAACGGGCAAAAGAACCGAAAACGGCATTCGCGTCACGGTGCGCGTAGATGCATCGAGCGGCAGAAAAATGACGCTTTGCGGCGTTCCGATGAAGGACGAGGGCTACGGCGTTTACTCCTGCCCCGTGGAGCTTTCCGATTATAAGACCACCCTTGTCGCAAGGGACGAGGAAAGCAAGGAGGAGCGCTCGATCGACCTGTATTTTCTCAAAAACGGCTACAAAAAATACCGCTTCTCCCTTGACGATAACATCTGGTTTTTGCAGAACCTGACCGAAAACAAGGAAAAATACACCTCCATGTTCGAGGATCCCTACCTTGCGCTTCTGAAGAAGATCCACGATGCGTACGGCTCGAAATTCCACGTCAATATCTACTACGAAACGCCGCGCCACGGTGGCTTCAACCTCACGCAGATGACCGACAAATACAAGGACGAATGGAAGAAAAACTCCGATTGGCTCCGCCTCTCCTTCCACGCCAACGCCGATGCCCCCGCCCGCCCCTACGCGCACACGACCTATGAGCAGGCGTATTTCGAATGCGAGAGAGTGCACCGCGAGATTTTGCGCTTTGCGGGTGAGGAATGCCTCTCCAAAATAACGACCGTGCATTGCGGCGACTGCACCGTGGAAAGCGCGAGAGCCTTCCGCGATCTCGGCTACCGCGCCTTCGTTTCCTCTTACAAAAAGTCCGAAAACGGCGTGGATATCCGCATGTACCTGGATTCCGAGAAATGCGAGATCCTTCGCAAGTTCGGCTTCTGGTACGATAAAGAGGAGGGCATCATCCACTTCCGCTACAACGGCGGCATCCAGCATAGTGAGCCCTCGGTATATGCCGCGCGGTTCGAGCAGCAGGAAAAGGATATGCCCGACTATATGTTCAAGGAGATCTGCCTGCACGAGCAGTATTTCTACGAGGAATTTTACCTCCATCAGAATAACTATTTTGAAAAGCTGGATACGAGCGCGCGCTGGTGCAAGGAGCACGGCTACGAGCCGACCTTTATGGACGAGCTTTTTGAGCTTGCCGCGCATTAAGGTAAAACGAAAAATCATTTTCGGAACACATTCTACCGAAAGATTTTTCTTCATTCAGCATTTTTTCACTACTACTGAAAGATTTTCACATATTTTGTAAAATTGTTCAGTAGAGCAAGCAATCCATAAAAAACGAGATAGGCACGTTTGGCCTATCTCGTTTTTTCTTCGCGCAACAGCCGCGCATTCTTTTGAAATTTCCTAGGGAATTTTAATCTTCCCAAATAACGATCTCGCCGTTCACGTAGTGCCACCAATGACTACCATCTTCCGTATTTACCGCACGCCGAAAGCGAAAGCACCGCCAAAAGCAAGAGAAAAAATGCGCAAAGAATCTTTTTTCATCTTCCACGTCTCCTTTTAAAAACTATGCAAATTTTTGTACGTATCGATTTTAGCACAAAAGCCGCTTTGTAAATAAGATGGCAAATTTTTTAAAAATGATATAAAAAGAGGCTTTCTCAATTTTTGCAACCGAGAAAGCCCCACAGAAGGGATATTCATTTCGAGTTTTTTTCAACGCCTTTATGCATTTTTGCGTGCATCAATAAAGCCGTCAATATCTTCCACGATATAAGCCCTTCCCGTCGTGTGCAAAACGTCAAAGCAAACGTCGAGATATTCTAAAACTCCATATTTTTTAAAAAGGCACATCGTCTCTCTACCGCTAAGCTTTTTATCAGCGCGATACGCTTCAAAGCAAAATGCTTTAAACTCCAACGTTTTACTCATGTCACACCTCCGGCAATGACAGCCTTCCTGCACGTTCCTCGTTAAAAAGCTCCGCGAGCATTAAGGCGCTGTATTGCCACACCTTTGTTTCTTCTCTTTCAAGATATGAATACATCTTTGAATTTGTAAACCGCTCCATCGCTTCGTTTTCCGTCCAACCGTTTAACGCCATAATTTTAGCCGTCACGTTTGCGGTAATACTGTAGAGGAGTGTTTCATAACTGCGCTCGTTCATCCCTCGTACACCTCTGTATCAATGTATTTCAAATATGCAAGCGACTTTTCCGTATGAAATAGGATTTGGTCGCAAAGCGCTTCGGCTTTTAATTTTTTCAGAGCGTTTTCCTTATCCAAATCTCCGTTTTCATATTCAACAACCACACGGTACACTCTATCATCGGCAACCGGTCCTATTACAATATCATAGGCTCTCGTGTACTTTCCGCTTCTGTTGTCACAAATGAAATTAAGCCATTTTTCGTCTGCTATATCAAAATGAATTATCGAAAGCTCTGCCTTAGCTTTTTCAAAATCAAACTCATAACGATTGACACATCTATGATTGCTATTGCTACGATAGGCAACCTTTACAGCCCATTTTTTTGCTTGTATTTCACTCGTTGTTACGTAAAATCCACCGCCAAAATCAAGAGGGCGCTTTGCCTCTAAAATTTTCGGTGCATCTACGATCGTATCGCTTCCGTGATAACAAATCATTTTATCGACTCCATTTTTAATACGCACTACTTCTTCGAGCATTGCAAACAACTTGGTCAAACGCTTTTTATCACAGCTCTGCCGCCTTATTCGGCAAAAGCACGATCTTGCCTTCCTCAAAATCAAAATCATCGGGATCGCCGGGGTGCGCACCGTAATACAGGGGAATCGCGTGCTCCGCGCCAAGCTCATAGGCAAAGTCTGCCGCATCCTTCGCATTCATCGCGCCGCCACGGCCGTTGATGGGAAGAAAGGCATAATCCACGCCATCCTCCACAAGCTCAAGGACGTCGTCCAGAACGTCGTAATTATAGAGCGTATCACCGCTGATATAATAGGTCTTGTTTCCGTCGTCGATAATGAAACCGACCGCCTCCTTATCCACGGTTTCGGCACGCACGGCGTAGATCGTGATATTCTTCTCGCTCCAAACCGAATGCGCGGACAGCGGAATGATATTATATTCTCCCGCAAGGTCGGAAAGCGCGGCGTACGCGCTGCGAGCGGCAAGCACGATAGCGGCGGGATTCACCTCAAGCACCGAAAGGAGCGCCAGCTTGGAAAGATGCAAAGGACTTGCCGACGTGATCAGCACGGCATCGACGCGTTCGATCGCACAGCCCTCCGCGGGATCAACGAGAATACGCGCGCGCTCCCCCTCGAAAAGAAGCGCCGCCCCAGAAAGCTTGGTTACCTGCATATAAAATCTCCTTTCGCCGCCCTGCGGCACAGTTATTTTTTTCAATCGGCAAGCGTTTCATGCACGCGAGCCGTTTCAAGTCAAAGCAAAATCCAAAGCCCCAGAGCCGAGGAAAGAATGCCGATCAGCGCCCCCGCAATCAGATCTCTCGGAAAATGAATGCCCAAAAGATAGCGGCAAATGCAAAGAAGCACGGCGAGTCCAAGAAGCAAAAAGGCAAACGTCACGTCAAAGGCAAGCATCGCGACCGCGATCGCAAACGCCGAAAACGCATGGCGGCTCGGAAAGCTCTTTCCCTTCGCGCGGTGCGGCTTTTTTTCGTAGAAATCATACACCTCGTAGGGGCGCGGCGCGCGCACCAGAGCACGCACCAAGGAAACGATCGCAAAGGGAACGGCGAGCATCAGCAAAAGGCGGATCGTCCGCTCTGCCGAGGCGGAAATGCTCTCAACAAGCATAAAGCCGAAGGCGTATACCGAAACGAGCGAGGCAAAGACCGAAAGCACGAAAAGCCCTTCCGCAAGCGTGGGATTTTCATACACGGCACGCAATCTTTTTTCGTTCTTCTCCATCGGCAGATCTCCCTTTTGATTTCTTCTATCTTTATTATACTGTTTTTTTCACGCTTTTGCAATAGGGAATTTTATTTTTTTAATTCCGAAAGCGGAATAAACTTTGCATTTTTCAGACTAAATGCCGAAATCGGAATTTTCTATTGACAAAACGGTTATAATGCTATATAATATTTAAAAAGGAAAAAGCTTTATAGGAGAACCATATGGTACAACGCAATACGTACTTGGAGCAACTCAAAAAATGGAGAAACGAGCCGATCATCAAGGTCGTTACCGGAATCCGCCGCTGCGGAAAGTCTACCTTACTGAAAATGTATCAAGAGCACCTTCGGAATGAGGGAGTCGCAGACGATCAGATCATCTCCATCAATTTCGAGGATCTCGAATACGAGGATCTTTTAGACTACAAATCGCTTTATTGCTACGTGAAGGAGCGCTTGCATCCATCTAAGATGACGTACGTTTTTCTCGATGAGATTCAGCAGGTCGAGAATTTTCAAAAGGCTGTGGATAGCCTATATATCCAAAAAAACGTGGACATTCATATCACAGGCTCCAACGCATATCTGCTTTCCGGCGAGCTTGCAACTCTTTTATCGGGCAGATATATAGAGATCAAAATGCTCCCGCTTTCTTTTTCGGAATTCTGCGAGCTAAAGCCGCAGGATAGCAAGGATGCGCTCTTCGCAGAATATATGAGAAACGGTGGCCTTCCCTACGTTGCGGCACTCGAAAACGACGGCGACAGAATTGACACGTATTTGGAGGGCATCTATAACACGATCATCATCAAGGATATCGAAGAACGGCAAAGGCGCAAGGAAGCCGATCTCAACAAACGAAAAATAACCGATATTGCACTCTTAAAAAACATATCCAAATTTCTCGCAAGCTCTATCGGGAATCCCATTTCGGTGAAAAGCATAACGGATTACATCACCTCAAGCGGCAGAAAAATATCTCAGAATACCGTCGATGATTACGTATCCGCCTTGACCGAGCCTTATATATTCTACGCCGCAGAGCGATTTGACGTTCTCGGCAAGCAGCTCTTGAAAAAAAATCAAAAGATATATATCGTGGATCTCGGCCTGCGCCGCCATCTTCTCGCCAGAGAAAAATACGATTTGGGATTTTCTCTTGAAAACATCGTTTATTTCGAGCTTTTGCGCCGCGGTTACAGCGTAAACGTGGGAAAGGTCGGTACGACCGAAATCGACTTTGTTGCAAGGAAGGGCGAAGAAATTCTTTACTATCAGGTAACAGCCTCTATGACGGAGGAATCCACCTTCGAAAGAGAAATGCGACCTCTCAAAAGCATCAATGACAATTATCCGAAAACCGTAATCACCTTGGACCGTTTTTCCCTCGGCAATTACGAAGGAATATCGGTCGTCAATGCAATCGATTGGTTGCTCAGCAAATAAAAACGTACGGTAGGAGCGCGATCTGCACTCCTACCGTTTTAATATGCTCCGGTTAATCCTCTTTTTTCTTTTTCGGAAATCCGTGCGCTACGGTGATACCACCGCCAATCAAAAGGAACGCAACGAGGTATCTCGGATCGAGGATATTTTCCTTGAGAAGAAGCGCGCCGATCAGGCAGGAGAAGAGCGGCTCGGCAAACTTGACGATGAAAAGCCCCGAAAGCGAGTTGCTTTTCAGGATCGAATACCACAGGCAATACGAAACCGAGGAGGCCGCCAAAATATAGCAGAAGATCGGGAGCGCATCTGCGCGCACGGCCGCGAGACCGCCGCCCATCACAAGCCCAACCACCGTCAGCACCGCGCCGCCGAAAAACTGAGAAACGCCGGTCGCCGTGATGGGATCGACCCTTGCAAAAAGCTTTTTGGAGATCACGTTGGCCGCCACGGTGCAAAGCGAGGCGAGAATGATAAGAAGCTCACCCACACCGAACGCGACACCGCCGTCCTTCGTGAAATTCATTGCAACAACCCCGAAAAAGCCGAGAAGCACGCCTATGATCTTCCCCGCCGTCAAGCGCTCGGACCGAAAGAAAAGAGGCGCAAAAAGAACGTAAAAGAGCGCGCCGACCTGCTTTAAGATCGCGGTCTTTCCGCTTGCGGTCAGCGAAAGGCCGCAATAGGTGCAGGCATAGTGAAGCACGATGGCAAAAAGCCCCGAAAGCAAGATCGGAAGAAGCGAATGCGGCACGGCAAAAAAGCTTTTTTTATCGCGCCAAAGCGCGAACGCCGAAATGACCGCGCCGCAGATCAGAAAGCGCACGCCCGCGAAGAGCAAAATATCCCCCGTCGTCACCACCGAGAACGCGGCAAATCCGAGCTTCACCATAGGAAAAAGCGAGCCCCACAAAAGCATAACCAAGAGGGCAAGCAAAAGTGTTTTTTGTTTTTTCATGTAATTAACGCTCCGAAAAGAAAACAATCGTTTACATTATCTGTGGCTCGCTCCCAGAGTGCGCCCACCATCCACCACAAGGTTCTCACCCGTGATATAATCCTGCTCGGCAAGAAACAGCACCGCATCCGCAATATCCTGCGGCTGACCGCCGTGCCCCGTTTTTCCGAGATGCGTCATGTGCTCCATCGGCGCATAGCCCTCGCGCCAGATCGCGCCGGGGGATATGCAGTTCACGCAGATATTATATTCACCGACCTCCATGGCAAGCGCCTTGGACATGCCAATCAGCGCCGCCTTCGCTGCGGAATAATCCACGCGGTCGGCAAGCCCCACAACGGCGGCGATGGAAGAAATATTCACGATCTTTCCGTAATTCTTTTTTATCATGCCGGGCAGCACCGCCTGCGTGCAATGCATCGCGCCCTTTACGTTGGTATCGATGACGAAATCCAGCGTTTCAGGCTCGGCATCCACAAAATGCGAAAGCTTTCCGAGAAGGCCGGCGCTTCCGCCCGCATTGTTGACAAGCACGTCCACCGTACCGAATTTTTCCTCCGCTTCCCGAACGAAGGCGAAGATCCTCTCTCTGTCGCGCACGTCGCAGGCGGCGGCCATAGCCCTGCCGCCCATGGCCTCGATTTCCGAAACGGTGCGCCTTGCATTTTCCTCATTATAATCCAAAACCACGACGGCTGCGCCCCGCTTTGCAAAGGAAAGCGAGATCGCGCGCCCGATGTTTGCGCCGCCGCCCGTGACCATAACGACCTTGTTTTTCATTTCGCTCATAACAGCTTTTTCATCTCCTCGATCATCATTTTTGCGCTCGCAAGCTCCAGCTGCTCTAAGGTACTGCTCTCCGAGAAGCGATCCACGCAAAAGGCGATCTGACCGCCGAGCACAGGACAAAGCACGCGCGAAAGACCGCCGAATTTGCCGCCCGCATGGTAGGAAACGGGGGTTTTCACCTCGCGCTTCAAGAGTAGCATCGTATGCAAGGACTCTAACATCTCCTCCTCGGTATTCGCGATCGAAACGATCTTGATAATATCGGGATTTCTCTTTTCAAGGAAAAGCGCAAGCTCCACGATCTGCTCGCGGTTCATCGGAATGCCGGGATGGCAGGAAAGAAGCACCTCCGCACCCATGCCGTGCACCCTTTCGATCAAGGCGCACTGGCGGTCGATCACCTTCGCATCGGTGACGATCTCCTTGGGATTTCCCTTGGTGAAGGAATATTTGTCCTCTCCGACGAAGGCGCTCTTGGAAGCAGGATCAAAGGTATAGCCCTGCATATCAATGCCCTGAGCGCCCGCACGCACCGCCGAAAGAAAGAGCGCTTCCCTCTCCTCCTCGGTATAAGGAACGGCCGACCAATCGTAGGCCGATGCATAGTTCAGCGCAAGCACGGGCAGGGGCGCCTTTTCAAGGATCGCGCGAATGCTCTCCTCGCTCTGATCTTCAAGACAGGAAAGATGCAGATCGATCATCTCTGCGCCGTGCAAATAGCAATTTTTCATTTCCGCCCACGCCGCGCGGACGGTTTTTTCTCTCACAACGCCCGCCAAGGCGGGGGCTTTTATTTCGGAAAGCCGTTTCATTTCAGAGTCACGACCACCTTTCCCGTATTTTCAAAGCGCTCAAGGATCGCCTGCGCCTCGTTTATCTCGGCAAAGGGGAGCACCTTATAGATCGAGGGCTTGATTTTGCCGCTTTCAAGATGCGGCCACATATCGCGCACCAGCGCACAAAGGATCTCTCGCTTCTGCTCGTTCGTGCGGTTTCTGAGCATACTGCCGACAAGGTGGAGTCCCTTCGTCAGAAGCGGACGGAGCTTAATATTCGTTTCAATACCCGCAAGCGTGGAGATCACGATCCAGTAGCCGCCTCTCGCCATATAGGGCATGGCCGCACCGAGATCCTCTCCCGAAAGGCAGTCCATGCAAGCGTTCACCGCCTTGCCCACCTTCTCCAGTCTTTCAAAGGCCGCGGGAATGCTCTCCTTTTCCTGCACGATGATCTCGTCCGCGCCGAGATCCTTAATTTTTTCGGCCTGCGCCGCCGTCTGCACGCTCGTCACCACGTACGCGCCTGCCGCCTTACCCATGGGGATCGCCGCCGAAGCAAGTCCGCTCGCGCCCGCCGCTACGTAAAGCACCTGTCCCTTTTCAAGATGCCCCTCGTAAAAGAGATTTAAATAGCTCGTGGCGTACGCCTCGGGGAGTGCCGCCGCCTCGGCAAGCGAAAGCCCCTTCGGGATGGGCATCAAAAGGCCGTAGGGCACGCAGATCTTTTCGGCATACGCGCCGCCGCCCACAAGGGCGCAAACCTTGTCGCCCACCTTGAAGCCGCTCTTTTCCTTCGCCTCTGCGCCCATATCGAGCACCACGCCCGAAAGCTCAAGGCCGGGCCACTCGGGCCAGCCCGCAGGCGAAGGGTAAGTTCCCTGCTTTTGCAAAAGATCCGCGCGGTTTAAAGCCGTGGCGTGAATTTCCACAAGGACGTCATCTGCGCCCATCACGGGCTCCGCGACCTCGCAGATCACCATTTTTTTATCTTCAACAATTGCCGCTTTCATTCTTCTCTCCTTAAAATCCGATTTTTTTGATGGCCCCTGCGAGATTGTTGCCGTAAAGCTCCATGCCAAGGGCATTCGGATGGATGAGATCATCCATATAATAATCCGCAAGGTGCGGGACCATATCGTACGCGCTGACGGCTTTGATATTCGGATACTGCCCCACCGCCTCCAGAATAAGGCGCTTGAGCCTTTTATACTTCTCCGGCTTGTTTTCGATATTCGGATTGCCGCAGTAGGCAGGCAGGATCACGAGCACGCTCTTTTCTCCGTAAAGGGCGTGGAGCGCCTCGAAGAACTCGCAAATTCTTCTCTTGCTTTCCTCTTCCTCCATGGAATGCTGGTTCGTTCCGAGAGAAACGACGATCTTATCGGGCGAAAAAGGAATTTCGGTGACGAGATTTTTTTCAAAATAATAACCGCCGATGCCGAGATTCAGGATCTCATAGCCGAGCGCTCTCTTCACCACGTTCACGTAGGTCTGCGCGCTTCTCTTCGAGCCGCCTCCCTGTGTGATGGAATCCCCGAAGAAAAGCACCTTCGTTTTTCTTTTCGGCAAAGCGCGGTACGCGCCGTTCACGAAAAGATCCTTGATACCGACCTCGCTGTAATTCGGGATATAGATCTCGATCCGCTTTTTCCCCTCCTTAAAGGAGAAGGTGAGCGTTCCCTCATCCGCCAGCGTATCGTCACCGACAAGATGCGTCAAAAATCCGTCCGTATATACCTCGAAGGTACTGCGCACGCCCGTGCGCATAAAAAATTTATAGGAAAATGAGATCTCGGTCGCCTCGGTTGAAAGCTCCACGGTGACCGATGCAGTGCACGCCGCGCGCGATATAAAAAGCTCGTTATACGAAACCGCCCTGAGCTGCTCCGCCGTAAATCTTCTCGCTACGGTGTAGCCCTCCTTTTTCTCAAGGGCGAGCGCACCGTGAAACAAAGCATCTCTCATCACTCTCTCCAATCAAACACCGTTCCCATCGGGAACTCCTTATTTTCGCAAAGCTCCCTATAAATTTCGGGAGCATCCTCGGGCTTTACCACGCGGCTGACCATCGGCAAGATCCCGATCTTTTTTGCCGAAAGCAAGCCGAGAATGGCCCGGCAATCGTCATGATGCGTCCAATGATGGGGATAGCTTTCCACCTTGGGGCGCACGAAGTTATGCGCACCGATCAGCTTCACGCCGGGCTTATGCACCTGCTGATAATAATCCACCGCGCAATCCGAAACGCGCGTGCATCCGAGAAGCGAAATTCTGCCCATGTAGGAGGCGCATTCCAAGGCCTGCTTCATTGCCGCCGAAACACCCGTGACCTCAACGCAAGCGTTCACGCCCTTGCCCTTTGTGATACGCATCACCTGCTCCGAAAAATCCGCATCCGCAGGGTTCAAGGCGTAATCCGCGCCGAGGCGAAGCGCCAATGCGCGCCGCTCGGGATTTAGGTCGGCGGCAATGACGGGATTTGCGCCGCTTCTTGCAAGGAACTGCACGGCAAACATACCGAGAAGACCAAGTCCCATGACCATGGCGCTCTCGCCAAGCTCGACCTCCAATTTGCGCACGCCGCCAAGCCCCATCGTTGCGATCACGACGAAGGCGGCCTCTAAGGAATCTATATTCTCATCCTCCACAAGCGTCAGCTTTGAGGCATCCACCACGTTATAATCCGCATGCGTGCCGTGATACACGAGCACGCGATCGCCATTTTTAAAATTCTCCACGCCGCTGCCAACCGCCTCTACGCGGCCGATACCGCAATAGCCAAGACGGGTGGGAAAGCTCTGCGGCGTATTCGGCGCACCGATCAGATACGCCTTTTCCGTGCCGCCGCTGATAACGGTATATTCGGTGCGCACCAGCACCTCGGTTGCCGCAAGCGCCTCGGAATCGATCACCCCGGTGCAAAGCCTGGCCTTGCGCGGTGCGAAAAATTCTATATAGCGTCCTTCTATTTTCATCAGTCCGAGCCTCTCTGCGACAGTCTGCGGCCGCCGTCAATGATATGCTCCGCGCCCGTGATAAAGCCCGCCTTCTCGGAAACAACGAAGGAAACGAGATCCGCAACCTCCGAGCCGAGGCATTTTCGGCCAAGGAAGTTCGAGGCCTTGTAATGCTCATCGTCGGGATCGGTGGGGCGATGAACGAGGCCGGGCAAGATCGCGTTCACGGTGATGCCGTGCGGACCAAGCTCCTTGGCAAGTGCCTTCACGAGGGAGATCACGCCGCCCTTCGCCGCCGCATAGTCAGCGCAATGCGCAAGACCGTTCTGCGCAATGATCGAGGAGAAGCAAACGATTCTGCCGCCCTCGCCCTGCTTGACCATCACGCGCGCCGCCGCGCGGCTCACCCAGATCGCGCCGTAAAGATTGACCTGAAGCACGCGATCGATCACGGATGCATCCTGCTCGTAAAGATCCACGTATTTCACGTCCTTGCCCGCAATGCGCGCGCTTCCGCCCGCCACGTGAATGGAAATATCCAGCCTACCGAAGTCGCGCACGACCTCGGATACCACGCGATCTACGTCTGCGGGATCGGTCACGTCGATGAGATAGCCCTTCGCCTCGCCGCCAAACTCCTTGATGCGCGCAACGGTGGCGGCAATGCCCGCCTCGTTAATATCGCAAACGGCGATCTTCTTGCCTTCCCTCGCCAGCGTTACGGCACACTCACCGCCAATATATCCGCCTGCGCCCGTAATCAGCGCAACCTGTCTTTTTTCCATCTTCATTCTCCTTTATGAAAATAATTGTTTTCTTAAATTTCGTTTCTGTAAAGAATTTGTCCGTTTTTCACGGTCAATCGGCAGGTATAACCCTGCGAAAGCGTGAGGCGATGCTTCGCGCGATCCGAAATATCAATCGCCGCCGCACCGTACGAAAGCACCGAGAGATCCGCTCTGCCTCCAATCGAAAGAGCGCCCCATTTTCCCTCTCTTTTCACGGCCCTTGCCGCCGAAGCGGTGACCGCCGCAAAAAGCTTTTCCTCGGGCATTCCGAGCGCGCGGTAAATGCTCATGCACATGGGAAGCCCATAGATACCGCCGCGCATATAGGCGCTGAACCGCGTGATATCCGTGCTGACCACGTCGGGATAAAAGCCCTTTTCAAGCGCACGGCCGAGCACCTCAAAATCCGTATGCACGCCGCCCGCCATGCCCGCATCGATCACGACGCCCTTTTCCTTTGCCAGGCGGTAGGCCGCATAATCCTCTTCCTCGATCGAATGCGGTGCGCCGTGGTAAGCATGGGTGAGAATATCCCCCTTGGAAAGCGCGGAAACGATCTCCCGCATCGGTGCGGGCGAATCCGTGCAGTGCACCATCGTGAGAAGCCCGCGCGCCTTCGTGAAGGCCGAGATCTCTGCGATCTCGTTGGCCGAGGGATAGACGGACTGCGCCACGTCAAAATAAATTTTCACGCCGAGGGCGCGATCACCGTAGGAAAGAAGCCTTTTTTCCATCTCGGCAAAATCGAGCCTTCCGTCCTTCATGCAGATCGGAACGAGCGCCGCCGTTTCGATCGGCAATTTTTCCGATTCGCAAGCGGGAAGACTTGCGCTTGCATCCACCGCCGCCGTCACGCCGAAGGGAACGGAGGCAAGCAGGGCGGGAAAGCCAAAGGGATCGCCCGAAATTTCATTATAATGCACGTGGATATCCACAAGAGCGGGGCAAACCGCGCATCCCTCGGCATTGATCACGACCGTCTGCGCGTCGATCTCGGGATGGGTCTGCCCGATCGCGGCGATCTTTCCTTCCTCGATCAGAACGTCGCCCGAAAGAAATTCGTTTCCGTCAAAAATTTTACCATTTTTCAATAGGATCCTTGCCATTGAAGCGTATACCTCCCACAATCTCGGAAAGAACCTCCTGCACCGCATAGTCGTGCTCGTAGGTGAAGGGGTTCTGCTTTTCGCCGACGATATAGGCGTGAAAATCTCGCATCATCTCGTCGTATCTTGCGTTCACGGCATCCTCCTCGATGGGAATATCCACCTTGCGCTCCGCGTAGGTATAATCCGCGATCTCGGTATCCGAGATCCACATGCGGCAAGGGTTCTCGATCGGCTGGATTTGCACCGTGCCCTTACTGCCGCTGACGACGAATTGCCGCCTGCCGTAGCCGTTGACCTCGACCGAGGAAATGTAGATACGCGCCAAGGCCTTGTCATACTCCAGAACGGCGAGGTTATTGTCCTCAAAATCCACGCCGTCAAGCCCCGTATGCTTGAGAAACGAATGCACTCTGTCGGGCTTTCCGAGCAGATACACGATGAGATCCACCATGTGGCTTCCGAGAATATACATGATGCCGCCGCCGAAATTGCCGAGCCATTTTTTATAATTCGCGGGATGATAGGTGCTCATTTCCGCATTGATCGAATAGATCTCGCCGAGCCGCCCCGCGCGGATCTGTTCTATGCATTTTACGATCGCCGGATTATAGCGGTACATATATCCGAGCTGAACGACGAGATTTTTCTCCTTCGCCATATCCAGAACGCGCTTATAATCCGAAAGGCTACCGCTCGCGGGCTTATCCATGTGGATATGCTTGCCCGCCTTGATGCACTTCTCTGCCGTCTCGGTCAGATCCCAAACGTCGGTTTCTATCAGGATCGCATCGCAAAGAGGGAGAAGCTCCTCCGCCGTGTAGCGGCGAAGCCCCTGATACGCGACGTTTTCACCGCGCTCGCGAACCCAGTATTCCGACGGCTCGGCGTAGCCGACGACCTCGAAAAGCTCGGGAAATTTTCTGACGGCCTTCATTTTTTCCGCACCGTGATTATGGCCGATACCGATCTGGCCGATTCTGATCTTTTTCATTTTTTATCTGTCCCCCAAGGTATGATTTCGTTTTTTTTCAGTATAGCACGGCCGCAAAAAAAGTGCAATGGCAAAAAAGGTACATTTGTCCAATTTGATACTCTTTTTTCAAAAAGCACTTGACGAAGAGCAAAAGGATATGATACAATAAACCAAAACGAAGCAAGGAGATCGCCATGACGGATATTCTTTCGGAGCTTACCGTGACGCGCGTGCGCGCCGTGCTGAATATTTATACCGCGCCCGGCAAGGCGATGGCAAGAAAGGATCGCCCCTCCTTCGCCATTATTTATAAATATGAGGGCGAAACCGAATACGAATGCGGCGGCAGGACCTTCATATCCAACAAGGAAAACGCCATGCTTCTCCCCGCGGGCTCGTCCTACGAATGGCGGTGCAAGGAGAGCGGACATTATTACGCGGTCGAATTCGATGCGCCGTTTCGGTGCGAGGAGATCTTCTCCTTTCCCATCGGCGGGGACGGAGAGAGACTGCTGCGCATGATGCGCGAAACGGAGGGGAAGCATACCCTGCGTGCCGCAGGCTATCATCTGGATGAAATGCGCGCCGTTTATTCCATGCTCCTTCTTCTGCTCGGCACGGGAAAAAGAACCTATGCGGATGCGGCGCACCGCGCAAGGGTTGCCCCCGCGCTGGATTATATCGCAAAGCACTACGACCGCGATCTGAATAACGAAGCGCTTGCCGCCCTATGCGGCATCTCCACGGTGTATTTTCGCAAGCTTTTCGTCCGCGTGGTGGGATGCTCGCCCATTACCTACGTCCGAGGTCTGCGCATCGCCAAGGCAAAAAGAATGCTGGAAAGCGATTACGAAAGCCTCGCCGAAATTGCAAGATCCCTCGGCTACGCGGATATATATACCTTCTCCAAGGTCTTTAAAAAGCAGACCGGACTCTCTCCGACCACATATCTTAGGCAAAAAATGAAATCACAAAAGGCTTCTTACAAATGAAATCGAGTAGGTGAAATTTAATCCACCTCTCACACCACCGTACGTGCCGTTCGGCATACGGCGGTTCAATTCAAAATTAAATACGTGCTACCTTTAGGTAGTAATCGGAAAGACTGACTAAGCCTCGCTTGGTCAGTTTTT
>JAZQTA010000059.1:0-5818 GCA_045630385.1 Eubacteriales bacterium
GAGAACTACTACAACGCTCTGGATGCAGAGGATAGCAAGGAAGATATCGCGGCTCTTTATAACTACGCACAGTATGCGGCGGCTTACGTTGAGCTTCTGCAGAATGCAGACTGATAAAGGAGGAACGTAAAATGAAAAAGAACTACATTGCTCCTAAAGCAGAGGTTGTTTCCTTTGCAAAAGAAGACGTTATCACCGCATCCGTCGGCGACAACTCGATCTTCGATTGGGATATGCCCACGATCGACCTCGGCGGCGACTGGGTATGGAGCGAGGATAGCGGCGCGCTCAAGATGTAAGCCCTCCCATGTTGGTCGGCCAATCGGCCGACCAACATATCGAAACCGACCGTAGGGCGGTTATATCGAATTCGCCATCGGCGAATATATCGAGTCGGCATTGTCGACATATCGATGAAAACCTTTCAGGCAGAGAAGCCCCAAAAAGCTTCTCTGCCTTTTTTACGCCTCATCCACCACTTCGTGGTCCCCCTTCCCCCACCGGGGGAGGCAGTTATATTATTAACTTTTTCACTATATACGCAAAATGCGGAGTAATAAAAATGTGAAAGTTTCATTATCCGAAAAAGCAAAAAAGAGAAAAGCCTTCCCCGGTGGGGGAAGGGGGACCGCTTGCGGTGGATGAGGCGTTTGTACGACGAGAAGGGACACGGGCGAACGCAGTTCGCCCCTACGGAAGATATACGCCACGCTTCGCACGGCAATGATATACCGCTTCGCGGATGATAATCAAGCGTGAGCGAGTCCATGCTTGCATGAGAGAGCCACGCGCAGATTGCTCCGCGAGACCTTTGCGAAAGCAAAGAGGTGCGATAGCACGCCTTGATTTTTTCAAGGCGTCTCGCAAGGAGTATATACACCGTGCGGTGCGCGGTGATGATATCGGAAGAGGCTTTGATTTTTTCCAAAACCCCTTGACAAGCGAGATCCGTTTTGATAGAATAGGCTTACAAGAAAATAATGACGGTATGAGCCGCAAAGGGAACGAACGTTTTTTAAAGTGAAAGAGATGCTTTTTTAAGTACGAAAATTTGCTTCGTTTGTTCTCCTTGCGGCTCATACGCGCAGAATGCGGAGGGCTTTATGCTGAAAAGGCAGAGAAAGGGCAACGTTTTTTACAGGCTTTTCTTCAACCGTGGGGATGAGCGCGCGTACGTTCGTTTTGCGTTCTTCTTTGATTCGCTGATGATCAATTTCTCAAACGTGTTTTCGCAGGGCGCGTTCTATACGGCCTTTTTGAGGCTCAATAATATTTCCATGTCGGACGTCGGCGTGATGACCTATCTGCCGATCGTTGCCAACCTTTCCTGCATTTTCACACCCTTCGTTTTCCGTAATATGAAGCGGAGAAAGGCCGTGCTTATGTCGGCGCGAATGGCGTATTTCCTATTGAATCTCGTGGGCGTGGCGCTCGTGCCGTTCCTATTCACGGATGCCGCGATGCGCGTATTCCTCATGTCCTTCTTCCTTTCTGCGGCCAACGTGGTGTGGGGCTTATTCGTTGGCGGATTTTCGGATTGGGAGCTGAACGCTCTGCCGCTCGACGGCACGCGAGAGGACTTTTTTGCCTACCGCAGTCTGATCTGCTCGCTCGTTGCCGCCGCAACGCAGCTGCTCGCAGGCATCGTCGCCTCCGCGATCGAGACGACCGCCCCCGAAACGCAGCTTATATGGCTGTTCTGGCTTCGTGTCGGTGGCTTTCTCTTCATTCTTTTGGACGTGGCCGTTTTCGTGCGAGCGAAGGAGTTTGATTACGCAAAAAGCGAGGTCACGCTGAAAATCAAGAATATTCTGACCGTTCCGCTACGGCAAAAAACCTTCCGCAACGCGATCCTTCTGCGCGCCTTTATGACGCTTACGCTCGCCGTCTCCTCGTCAAGCTGGGCGTATTATCTGCTCGATTGCGGCGTGAAGTACAGCACGCTCACCTACCTCGGCATGATACCGCCGATTCTCGCTTTGTTCCTCACAAAGCCCATGCTCCGTGTATTCAAAAGGCTGGGATGCGTAAATCATCTGTTCTTATTTCGGTGTCTGGAGCTCTTCGTTTATATCGGATACTTTTTCGTCATGCCGTCCACGGCGATCTGGCTGTACCCGATCTGCCTTGTCGCGCTTCAGATCATCTCGGTCGGCGTTGGCATTGGCGATCTCAATTTCGTTTATCTCTTTATGCCGACGGAGGATCGCTTGACCTATTATACCTTCTATTATTCCGTCTCCTCGCTCATGAGCTTCCTTGGCTCGTTTATCGGCGCGCAGTACATCACCTGCACCGACGGCAAGAGCTTCACCGTTCTCGGCCTTTCGGTGTCAAACGTTCAGCTTCTGATGCTTTTGCAGGCGGTGGGCTTCCTTGTCTTCCTCGTTGCCTTCGCCCTTCTTCGTAAAGGCTTTGATGAAAAGGAAAAAGCGCTCAAGCCCTGATGTGCGGGCGTTGGCGGTCAATTTTTCAAGAATGCTTTTGCGGCGTGGGCAGAAAAGGCCCGCGCCGCATTCCTTTTAAGAATGTGCTTGCTTTTTTCTCTCTATTGTGCTACAATATTATATATAAAAATAAAGATACGGAGGTCGCTATGATCTTAAATCCGATTTTAAAAAACGATCCGTCTGCGATTGACAAAACGGCAGATCCCCACGTGCTTTTTTATAACGGTAAATATTATCACACCTACATGGCAAACGATGCGCTCTACGTTGCGGAAATTCCCTCGCTGGACGCCTTTGGCGCGGAGGGGAGGGTGGAGCATCTCGTTTCGGACGATGAAACGCTTGAAAAAGCCTATGCGCCCGAGCTTCATCTGATCGACGGCGATTTCTATATCTACGCTGCGCCCGCGAGAAAGGGAAGTGAAACGCATTTCGTCTGCGTTTATAAGTCGGTGGACGGAACGCCCACGGGGCGCTATGAAACCCTCGGCGCCGTGGAGGGCATTGGCGAAAAATGGTCGATTGATGCGACCGTGTTCACCTTCAAGGGCGAAAGATACATGGTGTTCACCACCTGTAAGACGATTTATATCGCGAAAATGAAGAGCCCGACGGCGCTTCTCGGCGCGCCCGTTGCCATCAAGGTGCCCGAGTACGCTTGGGAGAGAAAAATGAGCGACGTCGTGGAGGGCCCTGCCGTGATCTTTGACGGCGAAACCCCCGTTCTCGTCTATTCCGCGAGTGACTCTAAATGCGACGATTATTGCCTTGGCATGCTCCGCATGGAGGGCAGCGATCCGCTCTCGCCCATTGCATGGCGGCCGCACAAGGCGCCGATCCTCGAAAAGGCGGAGGGGATGTTCGGCCCGGGGCATTGCTCCTTCACCGAGAAAAACGGCGAGCTTATCTGCGTATATCACGCAAATCTCGAAAGCGGAACGGGATGGAGCGGCCGCTCGATCTTCGCAAAGCGCGCATATTTTGAGAATGGAATTTTGAAATTCGAAGGCTCTGATGTAAATAAAAATTTGCAAAAAGAGGCTTTTGTCGGCAGAAAGAGGATGAATATGAATGCCTATATCGGTCAAAACGCGCAGATCTTCGGAGCAGAGGAGCACCGCCTCGTCGGCGGCAGGGGCGACGGAATGCGCCTGCTTGAGGTCAGAAACGGCAAGGGCCTGTGCTTCACGCTATCTCTTGACCGCGCGGCGGATATTTCCCGCCTTTCGGTGATGGGCGTAAACTTCGGCTATTTCTCGCCCTGCGGCTACGTGCATCCCTCGTATTACGATGAGAAGGGTGCGGGATTTTTGAAGTCCTTTACCGCCGGATTTTTGACCACCTGCGGCTTGACGAACGTCGGCAACCCCTGTGAGGACGGCGGCGAGAGCCTCGGCCTTCACGGCACGATCGGTAACACCCCCGCCGAGTCCTACAGCGTTTCCTATGAGGAAGATAAAATGATCATCAAGGCAACCGTGGCGGACACGCGCTTCTTCGGTCACAAGCTGATCCTTGACCGCACCTTCACGGTTTCCTTGACCGAAAATAAGCTCACCGTGCGCGATGCGGTGACGAACGTCGGAAACACCGAGGTCCCCTTCCAGATCCTCTATCATTATAATCTCGGCTATCCTCTGCTTTCCGAGGATGCGACCGTGAAGATCCCCGCCGTAAACGTCGTTCCCCGAAACGCCCACGCCGCCGAGGATATTGAAAATTGCCTCCGCATGGAGAAGCCCACCGCCGGCTACGAGGAGCGCTGCTACTATCACGAGATGCACGGCACCGCCAAGGTTGAGGTGAAAAATCCTCGCATCGGGCGCGGCCTCACCATGGAATACGATACCGCCGCGCTTCCTTGCTTCACCGAGTGGAAGATGATGGGCGAGTACGAGTACGTGCTCGGCATCGAGCCCGGCAACGCCTATCCCGACGGCCGCGACGTCATGCGCGAAAAGGGGCTTTTGCGGTTTATCTCACCGGGTGAAGTGAAGGAGATGGAGGTTCGCTTCACTTTTGAATAATACGCGGCTGTCGCTTTTTGGCCTCTTTTTCCGTTTTCCTCCAAGCTCGCCGTAGAATTCTACGGCTTCGGGATGAAGAACGAAAAAATATGCCTAAAAATCGTTCGCCGCGGTGGCTGTCGCTTTTGACCTGTTTTTCTGTTTTCCTCCAAGCTCGCCGTAGAATTCTACGGCTTCGGGATGAAGAACGAAAAAATATGCCTGAAAATCGTTTGTCGAGGTGGCATTCGCGAAAACGTTTGCCGCCTCGCAAGGAATATGATCGAGCGCAATGCGTTGCGCGTAATACAGGAGAAAAAATATGCTGAATTTATCCATTATGGCCATGAAGGAGCGGCACGTGGAGGCCGAGTGCGCCGATATCATCGAGCAGCAGAGAACGGGTGCCACCACGCACGCCATGCTTATGATGTATTTTAATCCCGAGGGCACGCCCGCGGTGAATAAGGCGGAGCGCCAATGTGCGCTGTACGACCGCTATCGCGCGATTTTGGACCCTGCGGGGGCGAAGTACGGCGTTCTCGTGCAGGCAACGCTTGGGCATATCACGAAGCCCTTTGCGCCCTATCCCTTCCAGCCCTCCGTGAGCCTTGTGACGGGGGAGGACAGGGACGTGACCTGCTGTCCTTTAGATCCGAATTTCCATGATTATATCCGCGAGCAGTTCCGCATTCTTGCCGAGCATAAGCCCTCGCTCGTTATGCTGGACGACGATCTTGGCCTTCTTTATAAGCCCACGAAGGGCTGCGCCTGCAAGTATCACCTTGCGGAGTTCGCGCGCCGCGCGGGCAAGAAAATGTCGCGCGAGGAGATCTACGCCTGCACGCAGGGAAGCTCCGAGGAGGATAAGCGACTCACGCAGATCTACGTGGATACACAGCGTGAGGGTATCGTTTCCGCCGTTCGCGCGATGCGCGAGGGATTGGATATGGTCGATCCCACGATCCGCGGCATCGTTTCGGGTATTTACACCACGACCTTCGTGGAGTTCTCGGATTCCACCGCCGTCGCCTTTGCGGGCAAGGGCCATCCGCCCACGATCCGCCTGAACGGCGGTCCTTACGCCGTTTCGTCCTCTCCGAGAGGATTTTTGCAGCAGCTGTTCCGCGCCGCGATCCTAAAGGAAAACGTGAAGGACACCGTGGAGGTGTTCCTTGCCGAAACGGATACCTGCCCTCAAAACCGATACAGCACCTCCGCCGCCTATATGCACGGCCATTTCGTCGGCTCGATCTTAGAGGGCGCGACGGGCGCGAAGCACTGGATCAGCCGCACCGTGGCCTTTGAGCCGAATGCGGGTAAGGCGTACCGCAGGATCCTTTCTAAGCATGAAAAATTCTA
>JAZQTA010000060.1:0-12134 GCA_045630385.1 Eubacteriales bacterium
GAACGAGACCGTCATCACAGCGAATTACGTCCGAGCTGTGGTTATTGCGGAAGATAGACTTGTTGATTATCAAGGTACCGCCGCGCATAGTTATCAACTCGGGGCTGCCGGTATCGCCCTTTGTTCCGTTTTCTTCAAACAGGCAGTTATTAAATTCTACTCTACTATCGTTTATGGAGACAACCTCCCAAGGGTCCACTTTGGAATTTTTATGTCCGTTATTTCTGATGGTGCAGTTCTCCGCAACCAAGGTACTGTCGTCTACGTAGATCGCAACGCCCTGAGCCCAGTCTTCTCCCTTGGATATGTTGCCTTCGATTTCAACGTTATTGAGATATGCGGTCGCATCATTCAGATAAAGTGCACCGTAAGGGTGTGCAACAGACATAAGTGAACACCAAAGAACGTTTTTCGAAATACTGCCTCCGTTCATAGTGAGGACCGCGCCGTCATACGCGGCAATACCTGCGCCGTCATCGTCGTCAACAGCATTTTCGGTAATATTTACGTTGTTCAGCGTTACTCTTGCGCCGTCCTGAATATGTATACCGCCTGCGCCATTATCGCTGTTACCGCCCTTGATGGTACCCAGAGGAATATTGTCGGGGTTCTCACCGGGCTTAACGAAGGGATCGCCGCTCTTACCGCCGTTGATGATAAGGTCGGCGTTATCGTTTACGCAGATAACCTCACCGTCATACTCGTTGTTGTCTCCGAGACCGCGGTTGATGGTGTGTCCGTTAAGGTTGATGGTGATTTTTGTGTTGCTGGGCACGTAGATGGTACTGAACTGGAATCCGTCCCAAGAGCTCTTACCGAACTCGCCGTCGCCGTTAGCGTTCCAGTCGGCGTAAAAGTCAACGATAATACGGTCGAGATCCTGCTCTTCCATAAAATCATCGTCCTCCGCAAAATCAACGGCACATTCCCAACCGTCGGCAAATTTTGTCCAGTAGTTGAGGCTGACGATCGTTTTTCCGTCTTTCTTGAGACCCGAAACCTCCATTACAACAGAGTCATCCGCGGCAAAGGTAGGTACGCAAAGCAGACTTGCCATCATGCAGATCGCCATAAGAATTGCGAGAATTTTCTTCATTTTGTTTTTCCTTTCTGTCTTTTCTTCATTTTTTGTGATTTTTCTTCCTATGTGTGCATTATATAACGGGGGGCGTTACAAATGTGTTACAAATTCAAAGAAAATTGAAAAAAAGGTGCAAAAAATTGGCACCTTTTTATAATTCAAAACTGTCCTTAAGGGCACGTCGCCTTTGCAGGGCGCTTTTTTCTTATCCAATTGTTAAACGACAGACCGAATTTCTCCCAAAATGACAAAAACTTTTGTCCTCGTTATTGGGCATAGGGTTAGGGCAAGGAAGACTTCCGGCGGCGTATTTCTACCTATCTATTATATAGTGGGCAGAAGGCAGAAGAGGTCTTCGGTCGGCATCTTTCGGGCATCCTTCTACCTAAGAATGAATACAAAAAAGACACCCTGCAAAATACAGAGTGTCTTTTTGTTTTTAATCTGTTTCCCTATAGCTATAAGGACGTCGTCCGAGAGCAAAAGATTTTGTACTTTCGGTCTAAACTCGGGCTGTCTTATAACACCAACCGAAAATTAGTTGGAAATGTAGGGCAGAAGTGCCATCTGGCGAGCTCTCTTCACAGCAACGGTAAGCTGTCTCTGGTGAAGAGCGCAGGTGCCGCTAACACGGCGGGGAAGGATCTTCGCTCTCTCGGAAATGAACTTTCTGAGCTTAGCAACGTCCTTGTAATCGATCTCGGTCACCTTGTCCTGGCAGAAGATGCAAACCTTCTTCTTTCTGTGAACAGGACGGAAGGGAGCGCGAGGAGCGTCATTTCTCTCCATGATTCAAAATCACCTTTCCGGCTCAAGTTCTGTATTGCGCTACCGTTAAGAGCCTATTCGGTAGCGGAGGCTTGCCCAAATCAGAAGGGCAGGCTCTCGTCACTGGGAATTTCTTCGAAATTCGCAGATCCTGCAGTATTAAATGCGGGAGCGCCGTACGCTGCGGGAGCGTAAACGTCACCCTGGGGCGCATTACCCATGGGAGCACCGGAGGGAGCACCTGCGGCGGGAGCAACGAAGGAAACCTCGTCAGCCACAACCTCGGTAGCATATCTCTTCTGTCCCTGATTGTCGGTCCAAGTGCGGGTCTGCAGCTGGCCGCAAACAAGAATGGGATTGCCCTTTTTGAAATAACGGCAGACGAAATCGGCACTTTGTCTCCATGCAACGATGTTGATGAAGTCCACCGTTTGGCCCTGTTCGTTTTTAGAGAAGCGGCGGTTGACTGCGATAGAGAAGCTACAAACCGACGTACCGGTCTGCGTCTGCTTCAATTCGGGATCAGCCGTCATGTTTCCGATCAGGATAACCTTATTGAAACTAGCCATGTTTTCTGCCTCCGTTGAATTATTCCTCAGTTGCTACAGCAACTTCAGCGGTTTCCTCAGCCTTTGCTACGGGAGCAGCAGCCTTGGGAGCCTTCTCGCACTTCGTGGTGGTCATGGAACGGATAACGTTCTCGTTCAGGCCAAGCACACGCTCAAGCTCGAGAGGGAAAGTGGGTTCGCTCTTGTAGGAAACGAGAACGTAGTAACCCTCGTTGATGTAGTTGATCGTGTAAGCGAGCTTGCGCTTGCCCCACTCGTCAACAGCAACGTCGGTAGCGTTCTCTCCGATAAGACCAACGTACTTATCCTTCAGTGCAACGTAATCCTCTTCGGTCAGATTGCCGCTGATGGTAAACAGGGTCTCGTAAGAACAAATCTTCTTCTCCATCTGAATTTACACCTCCTTATGGTCATTAAGGCCACCTTCTTGGTGGCAAGGAGTCGGACACCGTGTCCGAACCACGAAATATTATATCATATATATCATCGTTTGTCAAGGGATTACGAATATTTATTTTAAAATTCATTGCAAAAACTACGAAAAACTTTTCAAAAAGGTATTGACAAATGCAAAAAAAACTGTTATAATAGATAGCGTTGTCGAGCATGTGCCTTTAGCACAGCTGGATAGAGCAACTGCCTTCTAAGCAGTAGGTCGGGGGTTCGAGTCCCTCAAGGCACGCCATCAACACAAATTTAATATGGTGGGATTAGCTAAGTTGGTTATAGCGCCAGGTTGTGGCCCTGGAGGCCGTGGGTTCGAATCCCATATCTCACCCCAAAAAAATAAAGCGACCTTTCGAGGTCGCTTTAATTTTTATCCAATCCGAAGGATTGGCATGTAATCACGCCCCATGGGCGTGTATGTAATCTGCGCCCGCGCAGCATGGCATCACCTCCTTATCCTTCGGATTGATAACATGCACGGCAAAGCCGTGATTCCATGCGCGACTTTGTCGCGATTGCATACCGCAACGAGTTGCGGATTTCTTGCAGCCCTCTGGGCTGATTGAGTACGAGGATGCGAAAGGAGTAGGCTATGGCCAAAAATATTTTGCTTGAATATTCCGAAGAGCTTGCCGTAAAGTGTGAATTGCTTTGTAAATCCATACATGGCAATTCAAACACCGCTTTTCAGCTCCGTAAATCTTCCTCGAGTATATTTGCAAATATTAGCGAGGCACAATATCCGCAAAGCCTTGCCGATATGCTCTCCAAGCTTAAGATTGCACGAAAAGAATGCGCCGAAACCGAAGGCTGGCTCAAGTTGCTTCATAATACAAATGTGATTGATGAAGAAGCCTTTAAGGGCTATCGCAATCTCTGCGGACGAATACAAAGAGTGCTCACAGCATCCTGCATCACGATCGAAAAGAAAATTTCCAACCAATAATATATAAAGTTAGGTGCATTTTTCACTCTATCCCCGAAAAGGAGAAAAAATGAAACAATATTTATATCTCCCACCGCAGTATGACCTCGTCGTTGGTGACACCTTTGAGCTTTTTTATCATGGCCTCGTGAATTTTCTTACGATCGAGGGCTGTGATTTCGAGCTCTTTTACGAGGACGGCAAAAATCGCGGCAAGGGCTTTTCGCGAAAATATATCTTCACTCCCACCGAGCAGGACGTTGGCACGCATTCTCTTCACGTGCGCCTTTGGAGCAACGAGGGCGAGATACTTGAGGAGAAAACGACCAATATATCTATTACCATGCCCCCGAAATCCCCGTCCTCCGAGTGTGTTATCTTGCTTATTGGCGCATCCGATGCAGGTCCGGGCGTCTGGCCCGCCGAGGTCGGTCGCAGATTGATCGGCATAGGCGGCACGCCGGAGGGCTACGGACTCGAAAACGTCAGCTTTATCGGCTCGCGCGAGCGTGACGGCATTCGCTACGAGGGCTACGGCGGCTGGAGCTTCACCTCCTACACCACGGGCAACGATAACCGCAACGATTTCATGATCATCTCGGGTGATTTTTCGGATAAGAATGCAACCATGGATCAGCACAGCACCTATCGCTCCGAAAACGGCTTCGTCTGGAAGCTTGAAACGATCTCGCAAAAGGAGATCAAGATCATCTGCACCGCGGGTATGGGGAGGCTTCCGTCAATGGACGGCGGCCGCCTCGTTCACGAATCCGGTGGCGAAAATACTGCGGATATCGTTTATACCGCCGCACGCCACACGAACGCAAACCCCTTCTGGAGCTCGGAAAAGGGAAGAAATGATTTTAAGGCCTATGCGCGCCGCTTCGGGAAGGAAAGAATTGACGAGATCGTCGTAACGCTCACGTGGAACAGCCATTCTCTTTCCGCAGAGGAATATAAAGAGATCGCAAGCCGATTTATTGCATCAGTGCACGCAGATTTTCCCGAGTGCCATATTACGCTCCTTAGCGGCATCTATCCCGCGCGCGACGGCTTTGCGCAAAACTACGGCATCTCATGGCCTTGGTTCCCGAAAATTTCGAAAATGCGCGCCTTTGATGAAGTAAAGGCTTCGCTCGCAAGCGAGGATCCCGCGCATCTTTCCTTCGTCCATATTTCCTCGCAGTACGACGTGGACTATAACTGCGTTTCTTCCGAATTTGAAGCCAATACCCGAAACGCGGCGCAAGTCCGCACCGCCTCCAATGGCATCCATATCACCGATATGGGCTCAAAGCAGGTCGCGGATGCGATCGTTCGCCGTCTGTGCGCGCGTTTTTCTGAGAACAATTGAAAAGTCGGACACGTTTTTCGTTTTTTTGTCCCATTGCGATATTGAAAAAAGAAGCGCTGTGTGATATGCTGTTAGTATAGAGGCAAGTGCCGAGCAAAGGAGAATTTGCAATGAATCAATTTGTTATTCCGAACGCCCTTCAGATCGTGGTTGACGATCTTGGCTGGATGAACAGCAAGGACGATAGAGAAGATAAAGGCCCTTCGCGCACCGCGATGCCGAGAAACCATCGTGCACAGGACTATACTGCCATCAACGAGCTTGGTAAGGCGCTCGGCATGAGGATCAACTGTGCGTTCGTGATCGGAGAATGGGATCCCGATAACCGACTGAAAAAGCTTCCGCATTTTTCAAAATACGGTGATGCGTGGGATAACGCGCGATATCTTGACAGCGAAGAGTTGAAGCGGATGGTCGAGGTGATAAACGCCTCTGAATATATCGATATCTCTGTGCACGGACTGATGCACGGCTATTACGATTATACGAACGACAATTGGGATTCCTCGGATTTCTTCTATCAGAAAAACAAGGTCAAATATATGATCGACGAGGGGGAGCTTCGCGCAAGGCTCGATGCATTTTTCGGACTTCTCGAGTATCACGGCGTGAAAAAGGAGATCAATTCCTACGTTCCGTCCTCCGCTCTCTATATATTCGATTCCATGTCGAGGATCTTGCCCGAATACGGAATTAAATATATCATTCAGCCCTTCGTCTATACGGATTTCGGCGAGGAAAAGCCCTTCCTCGTAACCACCGAAAACGGCATCATCACCACCGATCGCTTCAATTTTATTGAAGAGGCGGGCTTTGAAAAATTCCGCGTGGATATTTTGCCGTGGGATCAGTGCGAATCGGATTTTCTCGTGCTTCCAAAGGCGCGTTGCATGGTTGGCTCACATTGGCCGAACTATTTGCACCGCGATCCCGAGAAGAGCACGGAGCTGACGGCGCGTACAGCGGAATACTTCAAGTCCTGTGCCGACGTATTCGGCTCGATGATGTCGAAGGATCTTGCCTTCTATTCCACGCAGGCGCTCTATAAGAGATTTGCCAAAGCCGAGGAAAAGGACGGTGTATTTACGGTTGACGTAAGCGCCGTTCCGAAGCCCATCGGCAATCTCGGAAAATTCTACGTCAGCACAAGAGAGCCGCTTCGCTCGTACGCGGGCTGCACGGCAACGCTTTATGAAACGAAGGCGGATCACTTCACCTATGAGATCACGCCGAACGCGGATATTATCATACTTTCCTAATATAAAACGAAGCAGAAAAGAGAAGGCGAATTACCTTCATCGGCTAAAGCGCCTTCTCTTTTTTTCTTTTTTTGCATCTTTTTTCGCTCCTGCTCTTGACAATGTGATCTTTTTATGTTAAAATAACATTCGATATATAACACTTGTTATAAAGGGGGATGAAAATGCCGCCAAGGGTAAGAATAACGAAAGAGGAGATCGTGGATGTCGCGCTTTCCATGATCCGTAGCGAGGGGGAAGCTTCCTTGAACGCAAGAAGCATTGCCGCCGCGCTTGGATGCTCCACGCAGCCGATCTTCTCCAATTTTGAAACGATGGAAGCGCTTCGCGAGAGCGTGATCGCGCGTGCATACGAAACGTATCTTTCCTTTATAGAAAAAGAGCTTGCCTTGAAAAAGTATCCGCCCTATAAAACGTTCGGTATGGCGTATATCCGCTTCGCCGAGACGGAAAAGGAGCTTTTCCGGCTTCTGTTTATGCGCGACCGAACGGGAGAGGATCTTTCGCCCTCGTCCGATTTTGAGGTGTCCGTAAGCATGATCGCGGAGGCGAACGCCATTTCGAGAGAGCTTGCTTCGCTTGTGCATATGGAAATGTGGGCGTGTGTGCACGGCATCGCGGTGATGCATGCCACCTCGTTTTTGTCGCTCGAGGAGGAACTTGTCAGCAGAATGATCACCGACGTATATCAAGGCGTGCGCGAGCGTCTTTCAAGGGAGGAAAAAAACGATGTATGCAATTGAAGCAAAAAATCTGACGAAGCGATATAAAGAGGTGCTTGCCGTAAATGGGCTCTCGCTTTGCGTGGAGGAGGGCGAGCTTTTCTCGCTTCTCGGCGTAAACGGAGCGGGGAAAACTACCGCGATCAAAATGCTCTCTTGCTTAACGCGGCCAACGGAGGGAGATGCCCTGATCCTCGGAAAAAGCATTCGCGCCGAAGCCGCGGCCGTGAAATCCGTCATTGCACTATCGCCGCAGGAAACGGCGGTCGCACCTGCGCTTTCGGTCAAGGAAAATCTTGAGCTGATCTCGGGTATTCACGGTTTTTCTCGGGAAAAGACCGCCGAAAAGATCAAGGAGCTGTCCGCGCTTTTGGGGCTCGAAGCCGTCCTTGCGCGTAAGGCGGGAAAGCTGTCGGGCGGCTATCAGCGGCGCCTCAGTATTGCTATGGCGTTGATCAGCGAGCCGAAAATTCTCTTTTTGGATGAGCCGACCTTGGGGCTTGACGTGCTTGCAAGAAGCGACCTTTGGGACATTATCCGCGCCCTGAAGGGAAGGATCACCGTCATTTTAACCACGCATTATATGGAGGAGGCGGAAGCGCTTTCCGACCGTATTGCCATTATGAAGGACGGAGCGCTTCTTGTCTGCGACACTCCCGAGCGCATTAAAGCCATGAGTGGCGAAAGCAGCATCGAATCCGCCTTTATCAAGATCGTAAAGGAGGCAAAATTATGAGAATGCTTGCATTTGCGAAACGAAATTTCAAGGAGATCATCCGCGATCCTCTCAATCTGTCCTTCCTTTTCGGATTTCCCATAGTGCTTTTGCTCCTTTTGAGCGCGATTCAGGCAAATATTCCCGTAAGTCTGTTTGAAATTCAAAGCCTCGCTCCGGGTGTAGCCGTGTTCGGGCTCGCTTTTATGACGCTTTTTTCCGCCACCTTGATCGCCAAGGACAGGCAAAGCAGCTTTATGCATCGGCTTTATACCACGCCGATGACCTCGCTGGATTTTATTCTGGGATACACGCTTCCTCTGATACCGATCGCGCTGATAGAGGGTGTCGCTTGCTTTGTTTTTTCGTTGATATTGGGGCTTGATTTTACGGTCAATATCCTGCTTTCTCTCCTTTTCTTGATGCCGATCGCGCTTTTGTATATCGGGCTCGGGCTTTTGTGCGGAAGCGTATTCAACGATAAGCAGGTCGGCGGCATTTGCGGCGCATTGCTTACCAACCTTTCCGCATGGCTTTCGGGCATCTGGTTCGATCTCGATCTCGTAGGCGGTGCATTTAAGAAAATCGCGTATCTTCTTCCGTTTGTACATGCGGTGGAAATGGAGCGCGCGGTGATTCTCGGAAACCTCGGAGATTCGCTCGTTCATCTTTTGTGGGTAAGCGGATATGCGCTCTGCATCACAGGCGGCGCCGTGCTCCTCTTTTTGCGGCGGATGAATCGACAGTAGTTATGAAACTTTTTCAAGAGCTGTGAAATCTTTTTCTGTTTACAAATCCTCTTTTATATGCTATAATGAACGTGTATTATGAAATGCTTGGAGGTTGAAATGAAAAAGATTTTCTTCACAGCTCTTTTCTTTTTTTCGCTTATATGCCTTTGCTCCTGTGGCGCAAAGGAGCTTTCCGTGGAAAAAAGCTCAAATCGCGATCAGGATCGCACCGTGCATCCCGGCGATATGATCTCGTACGTGTTTTCGGTAGAAAATCCAACCGCATTTAAAAAAGAAGTAGAAATTACGGACGTTCTTCCGGCGAATACCACTCTTGTCGGTGGTGATTTCACCGAAAAGGACGGAAGGCTTTCACTTTCAGCCTCCGTCAAAGGGAAAAGTACGGAATATTTTTCGTATACAGTTCGTGTTTTTGAGGATGAGAGCTTGATCGGAACGCCGATCGTATCGAGCGGCGCAACGGCCCTCGGCGCATCTGTTCCGAGCGATACGCTTTATATCGGCCGCACCTTAAACGAAGCGGATCGCGAAAAATTCGCATACGCCGTGCATGCCATGCAGGATTCAAAAATGAAGAGTGCAGAGCTCGTGCGCTTTCTCTATTCGATTGCCTTCAGCAATTATCCCGCGATTATCAATCAGTCGCCCGAGACGGTTGTGACAGAGTTGTTTTTGGATCGCGAGCATGAGAAAACGGAGGCCGTCACCTCAGCAGTCGTTCCCGGGCTATACGGCGGCAAAAAAATGAACGCCACGCTTGAGGCGTGCTTTCCCGGTGTAAGTGCGGAGGGCTTGTCGATCGCAGATCTTTTGCCCGGAGATCTTCTTTACACTTTGCCGACGAAAAGAAAGCCCGAAACGGCACGCGTATACTGCACGGACGGCATGTATCTTTACGATCTGACCGATGCCTGTGAGCGCCTTGGCTTGGGGATTTCTGCCGCCGCGCTTGCGGACTGCGATTATTACGCCGTTCTTCGCCCCGTCCGCGCGATGAATACATTTTGCCGATCCGAAACGCTCCCCCACGGAGAAACCGATATCGAAAAATCCATTATCGCAACGGCAGAGGCCTTCCTCCTTCGCGGAGACCGTATGCAATATGCAGATACGCGTCTCGTATCATCGGAGAAGAATTACCGTTGGGAGCGCGGCAAAGCCCCCGAGGACTATACCACCGATGAAACGGGATATTCCAATTGCACGGGATTTGTGCACGACGTGTATCTTCACGCGCTTGGATATGATTACGGCAATTTTCAATTGAGAGAAGCCCCAAGTGCGATGAAGGCGTACACCTATTATCTGACGGGCAACGAAACCGATGCAGAGAAGCGTGCGGTAGAAAGGAAATATCTTGCCTCTCTTCAGATCGGTGACATCGTCTTTTATTCCATTTCCTCAAATAATCACGCCATGCTCTATATCGGAAACGGCAATCTGATCCATTGCACGGGCAATACACATAACGGATATGTGGAAATCGAAGAGCCTGCGATCCGCTTTGATCGCGTGGAGAGCCTTTTTGATCCCGCACGCTCGCGTTACGTATTTCAAACGGAAAAGCCCCGTACCGCGCTCTATATCATTCGCCCCTTGAATACGTGGGAGGGAAGCGCGATCCCCGAGGCGGCAGAAAAGCGCATCGGAGATATGCGCGGCGTCTTCGCGGAGAAGACCTGCTCGGCAACCCTTGGACAAACCGCAAATCCCGGCGATACTTTGACCTACACCTTCTCCGTGTTCAACACGAATGAAACCGAGGTCAAGCTCAGCGTTTCGGATCGTATCCCTGCCAACACCGCTCTGCTTTTGGATGGAGCGCCCTCCGGGCAGTCAGAGCTCTCTTGGGAGCTTACGCTTGCACCGCTCGAGAAGAAAACGCTCTCCTACACCGTGAAGATCTCCGAAACGGCAGTAGCGGGAACGGCAGTTCTTTGCACCGATGAAAGCCGCGTCGGCGGTATTGCCGTCAAGGCAACGCCCGTATTTATCGGAAACACTCTGACGGCCGAGGAGCAAGAAAAAATCGTTGCCGCCACCGAGAAGCGGATAGGCTCAAGCCTCGGCGCGATCGATCTCATAAATGAAATTTACCGTGAAGCACTCGGCGTTGAAAACGTGATCGGCGTAACGCGCGAAGAGCTTGCTGACGTGATTTTCCCGGAAAGCGGGAGTCTTAGAAAACTCGCAGAAAGCGGCTACTATGCCGATATGATCGCCCCCTCGCAGTACGGCGGCCGAACGGTCAAAAACAGCGATCGCTTCCTTGGCGAGCGCACGCGCCTCACGAGAGAAAGAAATCTCATCGTAGGCGATATTCTGTATCTGCAGGGCTCGAGCAGCTACGGCTTGTATCTCTATCTCGGAGAAGGCAGACTTCTGAATCTTGCCGCAGGGCTTGCGCCGAAGGATCTCGAGGAGCGCCTGGAGGTCACGCTCGGGTGGCCGATGTTCGCCGTGCTTCGTCCTTCTCTTGCTATTAAATAAAAAACATACAAATAAATCGAGGCAGAACTGTATTCTGCCTCGATTATTTTTTTAAGAAAATTGGCTTATTCCTCAGCCCATCCGAGCGATCGCTCCACGGCGCGCCGCCATTTTCGCATTTTTTCTTCGCGGAAGGCTTCGTCTTTTTCGCTTTCGAAGATTCTTTCCACAGCGCGGTTTTTCAGAATATCCTCGGTGCTCTGATACAAGCCGACCGCGAGTCCAGAGAGATAAGCCGCGCCGAGTGCCGTGCTTTCCACGGAGGCGGGGCGCTCGATCGGAATGCCGAGCAGATCCGCCTGGAAGGAGAGAAGGAGATTGTTTTTGCAAGCACCGCCGTCCACGCGGAGCGAGGGAACCTTCAGGCCGCTTTCCGCCTCCATCATAGAAACGACGTCCGCCGTCTGATACGCGAGCGATTCCACCGTCGCGCGGATAATGTGATTTTTATTCGTCGCGCGGTTAATGCCGATAATAAGACCGCGCGCGTAAGGATCCCAATGCGGCGCGCCGAGTCCCGTAAAGGCGGGAACGATATAAACGCCGCCCGTGTCCTCCACCTTGGAGGCATAGTATTCGCTATCCTGCGCGCTGTCGAGGATCTTGAGTCCGTCGCGAAGCCATTGAATGGCCGCGCCGCAGGTAAAGACCGAGCCCTCCAAAGCGTATTCCACCTTGCCGTCAAGTCCCCATGCCACCGTCGTCAGAAGGCCCTTGTCCGAAAAATAGGGGGTGCTTCCGGTGTTCATCAGCAAAAATCCGCCTGTACCGTAGGTGTTTTTCACGTCGCCCATCTCAAAGCAGCATTGCCCGAAGAGCGCCGCCTGCTGGTCGCCCGCGATGCCGCCGATGGGCACGGAGGTGCCGAAAAGCTTCGGATCGGTATATCCAAAAACGTGAGAGGATGCAAAAACCTCGGGAAGCATAGAGCGGGGAAAATCAAAAAGCGTGAGGAGCTCGTCATCCCAGTCAAGCGTATTGATATTGAAAAGCATGGTTCTCGATGCGTTGCTGAAGTCCGTGGCGTGCACCTTGCCTGCCGTCAGATTCCA
>JAZQTA010000061.1:0-36251 GCA_045630385.1 Eubacteriales bacterium
CTACGGGCGTGGGTGACTTTCTCGGAAATGCCGATAGCTTTGCGGACTACCGATGGACGAGCGACGAGGTTTTCGAAAACCTTTACGAGCCTCTGCGCAAAAAATATCCGAACTACATAAAGCGCGAGCATATCGGCAAGGCCGCATCCGGCGCGTTCGATATGTACTGTTATATTTTCGAGCCGAAGAATTACGAGCAGACCGCATTTCTTTCGGCGGGCGTGCACGCCAACGAGGAGGAGGGCTACCTTTCTCTCGCTTACTTCCTCGGCGAGGTGGCAAATGCCAACGAAAAATCCGATGCGGGGCTTCGGTATCTTCGCGAGAGGGTGCGCCTCGTCGTGATCCCCATCGTGAACGTATGGGGCGTGAACCAAACGCACAATCTTCAAAAGGCCAATTGGAGCATTCGCTACAATTCTACGGAAACGGATCTGAACCGCGATTTTGGCGAGAAGACACAGCAGGAAACCAAAAACGTGTGCGCCGTTTTGGAAAAATACGGAAAGGATATTTCCTTCGGCATTGATTTTCATACCACGCCGAACGATAACGGAAGCGACCTTTTCTTCAACTTCAATATAGGAACCGAAAACACAAGCATCAATTTTCAGACGACGAACCATATCTATCACCGCATGAAGGCGGAGGGCATGATCACCGAACAGCGCCCGCATCTTGTTCCCTCAAGCAGCGCCTACGGAACGCTCGCCGCGATGGACGGAAAATATTCGGCCACACGCACCGTACAATCCTATCTCTGGAACGAGCACGGCATTCCGCCCCTTACTGTGGAATATATGAACTTCACGAGTGGAAAAAGCCCCAAAAAGGGCTCTGCCGAGGGGCTTTCCATGGCGGTGGAGATCTGCGGGAATTTCATTATCCAAAACGCGCTTTTCTATAAAAGCATACGAACGAAATAAGGAGAGATCCAAAATGATACGACTCGATTTATTCAAGGGCGGCAGAAAGCAAGCCGCGACCTTCAGCTATGACGACGGAACGCTCCACGACGAGCGCCTGATCGAGATCTTCAACCGCTACGGCATCAAGGCGACCTTTAATCTCAATTCCGCGCGAATCGGCACGGAGGGATGCGTGAAGGAGCTCTCGCTCTACGAGGGGCACGAGATCGCCTGCCACGGCGTGGAGCACGCATCACTCGGCGTTCTGCCCGTGCAGAATATCTATCACGAGATCTTTGCCGACCGTTTGGCACTCGAGGGGCTTGCAAAGCGCCCCGTGCGCGGTCTTGCCTACGCAAACGGAAGCTACACCGCAGAGGCGATCGAGGCGCTGAAAGCCTCGGGCATCGTTTACGCGAGAACCACCGTGCGCACCGAGCGCTTCGAGCTTCCCGAAAATTTTCTTTGCTGGCATCCCACCTGCCACCATAAGGACGCGCCAAGGCTTGCAGAGCGCTTTATGGAAAAGATCGTGCCGACCGACTACTACAAGGGCAAGGTCTTCTACGTTTACGGCCACAGCTATGAATTTGCAAACGATAACAACTGGGATATGATCGAAAGCGTTTGCAAAACGATCGGAGGGGACGACCGTATCTGGTACGCCACGAATATCGAGATCTATGAATATATGGAGGCGGCAAGGCGCCTCGTTTTCACAGCGGATAACAAGATCGTTTACAACCCCTCGGCGATGACCGTTTGGTTTTCGAGCGACAATCGCCCCTACGAGATAGGGAGCGGCGAAACGATTTTTATCGATTAAGCAAATAATAGTTTACAAAAAACGGCATCGCCCAAAAGGCAGATGTTCTTAGCGGAGAAATTACACTTTCACAAAAGTGCTAGCATCGCATTTGACAGGTCAAACGCAAATATGGGCTAAGCCCAAACCCTTATACAACAGAAAGAGATAACAAATCGGTTAGTATCCGAAATGTTATCTCTTTTTTCTGTCGGGCGATATGTTTGCAAGCAAACGCGATATACTCGCTTTGCACGTGCGATATATTGTCGCTTCGCTCCAATGCGATATGATATAAATCCCCTCATGCCCCGCAGGGCATATCGCAAGGCGTAGCCTTATATCGCTCCCGAAGGTAATATCACAAATCCCCGAGGGGATTTATATCGCTGCGTGTTCTCCGTTAAGGATAACACGCTAAAGGGAGATGCCGTTTCCGCTTTTAAATCTTTTTGTGTCTAAAGCATTCTCAAAGAAGATCTTCATGTTTTTGCGAAACACAAAAACGCGAAGCTTTATCTCGTTCCCCACATATCAGCCGCATCGCAATTCCTCTGAGATGCTCAATAAATATTTTGCCGCCTCTTGGGGATTGTTCAACTGCCTAAAAGAGACACTCGTTCTTTCGTAATATTGAATATACGTTACATACCACCATCCTTCGGGATTCTCAAAAACCGCATTCACAAGGGTTTTGCAATCTTTAAATGCATTTTTATCAATCGTTTTTATGCTTTCAGGAATGATAAGATTGATGATTCCACGCATTTGAACGATCTTGTATGTCTCGCCCTCATTGACACTCGCCGGTAAAGCAACCGTTGTCTCTTCTCCGCAATACGCGATCAAAGTAAAAACTCCCTCCTGTATCGCGAAAAGAAAACCATCATCCGTCAACAAATATTCATATCCATCATTGGCAAAAGAGACCGTTCCCCCTTGAAACAAGATCTTTGCATATTGTGCAACACCACCGTCCCACAAGTTACCGATCTCCAACGCAATATCACTGTAATTATAGACCACATACAGCGCTGTACAATCATAAAAAGCATAAAATCCAATTTCTTTTACACTATCCGCAATTCTGACACTTGTAAAAGCGCATTCGGAAAAAGCATAATTTTCTATATATTCCACTCCTTGCGGCACAGTGAAAGAAATCTCCCCTTTTCCGATTGCATAATAC
Source organism: Eubacteriales bacterium (assembly GCA_045630385.1). Classification (GTDB taxonomy): domain Bacteria; phylum Bacillota; class Clostridia; order Oscillospirales; family CAG-272; genus UBA1740. The sequence goes on from JAZQTA010000061.1 coordinate 2,903, forward strand.
ACAAAAGTCTTTCCGTCTTTCGTGTAAAGATTTCCGTCAATAGATTTATAATATGCATTGTCCTCCGACACCGTTATGCTCTTCAAATTGTAACACGCCCAAAATACCGAAGAACCGATTTCTTGCAGACCATCTCCAACCGTTAATTTTTCGAGATTTCCGCACCCTTCAAATGCTCTGTCGCCAATGCTGACCACACTGTCGGAAAGCGTGATATGGGAAAGATTATCGCATGTTTTGAATGCCAGAGACGCAATATTTGTAACACCATCCGGCACAGCAAACGAATTGTTTTGCTTGCCCTGCGCATATAAAATCAAAGTTTTCCCATCTTTCGTATAAAGATTACCGTCAATCGATTTTAAATGCGCATTATCCTCTGATACAGCTATTGTTTCAAGACGATTGCAAACCCAAAATGCATAGTAACCGATACTTTCTACATTTTTCCCAAAAAATACACTCCGCAAATCGGAACAAGCGGAAAAGGATTCTCTACTGATATTTTTCACATTGTCCGGTATTTCAATGCTGACGAGACCACTTCTTGAAAATGCGGATTCACCTATGGTTTTAATACTTTGCGGAAGTGTAATGTGTCGGAGTTTTCTGTATTCGTAAAACGCATAATCTCCAATGCTCTCAATACCTTCCGGAATTATAATACTCGATGCAACGCCCCACATCTTATATATATCGTAGGATCTTCCATCTATACTCGTCGGCAACGTAATCTCTGCTTTCTCTCCGCAATAAGCGATTAACGTATATTTCTCACCTTCTCTTTTAAAAAGAAAATCATCCTCTCCCCATACGTATTCACACGTCATATCTTCGTAGCTTACATCCTCTTTATTAAACACCACCTTAGCAAATTTCGCAAGGTTGCCGTATTCCTTACTTCCGATCTCAAAAACCAGATCGCTATAGTTGAATATGATTGAAATTCCATCACCCAAACTAAAAGAATTGAACGCAGAATCACCTATGCTTTTTATTGTATCGGGAATTGTTATTACTTTCAAACCGCAGCTATAAAATGCATAATCCTGGATGATCTCGACTCCTTGCGGTATTTTAAATATGCTCTCCGATTTTCTCGAATACAATACCAGCGTTTTCCCATCCTTTGTGTAAAGATTCCCATCAATGCTTTGATAGAAAGCATTTTCTTTCGCAACGGTGATATGTTGCAAAGTTCCGGCGCTCAAAAAAGCACCGGGTTCAATGTTCTTCACACCGGCAGGAATTGTCACAGTTGTGAAATCACATTCGGAAAAAGCTCTGCGATTGATACTTTCTACGCTCTCGGGAATAATAATACTTTGAAGATTACAATGTACAAAAGTTTCGCTTTCAATGCTCTTAAGCTTGCTACCGAGCGTTATATCTTTTAATCGAGAGCAACAATAAAAAGCACGCGATCCAATAGTAGTTACACCATCGCCTATTATAGCGGTTTCCAAGTTTATACAATACCAAAATGCACCTCCTCCAATATACTCAACGCCATCGGGAATTATCAAGCTTACAATCCCTACGCACTCCTTAAATGCTTGATTTTCAATCGTAACAACTGTTTGCGGGATAACAACGCTCAAAAGATTGGAAGCTTTCGAAAAAGCACAGTATCCGATAACAGTAACGCCTTCCGGAATAGCAAAAGCCTCTTCTGTTTTTCCGATCGCATACTGCATAAGTGTTTTTCCGTCTTTGGTATAAAGATTTCCATCGATGGATTTATAATGCTGATTTTCCTCTGCCACCGTGATATTTTCCAGACTGCCACAAGATGAAAACACTGCCAAAGAAATATATTCAACGCTTTTTGGAATAAAAACACTCTTAAGGCTGCCACACGCCTCGAATGCCTCTTGATGAATTTCTTTCACACTGTTTCCAATTGCCACGCCGGACAAATTGAAACAATTTTCAAAAGCATAATTTTCAATTGTCATTACGCTATCCGGAAATGTTATATCAGTAAGATTAAAACTATTCTGGAATGCGGCGTAACCGATTTTTTCCACGCCGTCCGGGATATCAAAGGTGGATTCTTGTTTCCCCATTGCATAGCAAACAAGTTGCTTTCCATCCTTACTGTAAAGGTTGCCATCTACGGATTTATAATGCTCATTGTATTCAGAAACAGTTATATCCGTTAATCCCAAACAGTATTTAAATGCCCAAGTACCGATATCGTTTACACTATAGGGAATTTTTACGCTCGTCAATGTCTCCCAACTTTTTTTATCATCATAACCAATACTTTTTACCGGTAAATTATTATATTTTTCAGGAATCACAATTGCCGTATCCGTACAAGTTCCCATTCCTTTTACAATATAATACATACCGTCATTGCTGAGCATATAAACAAGCCCTTCACTCGGCTTCGGCTCATCGCAAGTATTGCATGTTTTTTCGCCATACGCATGCTCCACCGTTGGAATCTCTTTCACCAAAAGATCAAAACCGCAAGCAGTGCATTTTTTTATCACGCGGCGTTCGGAGCATGTAGAAACGATCACCTCTGCATCCACGAAAGAGTGACCGCCGCCGGAAGAAGTATAATTTCCTATATAAGAATCTTCGCAATATTTGCATTGATACAGCGTATAACCATCCTCTATACAGGTGGGTTCCTCCACGTTTTCTGTATAATCATGCCATACACCTTCGGTGCTTTCCGTCTGTGTGACACCGCATTCAGAACAAGACCGTGTTCCGATTTTTTTCGTGCAAAAATCCTCGAATGCAAAAGACCACGCACCATACGCATGTCCTACAGCCAAACGATAGTTATATTTTTCTTGGAAACCGCATTTTTCGCATGTCCGCAAGGTATATCCCTCCTCTGTGCAAGTCGGCAACGTAACCTCGGTTGCCCCTTCCTTATGCTTGCACTTTCCGCACGAAGATAGCCCAAGTATAAGCGCCGCAAGCCCCAACACCATAAAAAACGCTCTCGCAAATGTTTTTTTCATAAAATACATCCCTCCGCAAAAGACTTTAAGATAATATAAGCACATCACAGCTTTCCCTTATTTCAGCGCTGCATATAATTAAAATTATAACACATAAGATCAACATTTTCAATATAAAACATGAAATTGGAAAGCAATCAGCATCTCAACCACGCGTTGATTGCTTTTTCTTTTTTTCTATGCTATAATGAAGATATGAAACGAGAAAGGAATCTTTGTGATGCTGAAAAGCGAGATCAAATACGCGGGCGGCAAGCCCCGACTTTATATTGAGGGCGAGGAAATCGCCGCCGTTGCCTACACGACCTATTTTGAGGAGCGAAGCGCCTATCTTGACTTTCTGAAGGCGGGCTTTCGCCTTTTCTTCGTGAACGTTTCCATGACGCGCCTGCCCATCAACAGCTATCAGACGGGCTTTACGCCCTTCCGCATCGGCGTTTTTGATACCGAGGGAAAAGAGGACTACTCGGAATTTGAGGCCGCGGTCAGAAAAATTCTCGCCGCCTGCCCCGAGGCGATCATCCTTCCGCGCATCTACGTGAGCATGCCGCGTTGGTGGACCGAGGAGCACCCGAACGAGGTGATCGAAACCAATATGGCGGGCGAGCGCGAGGTGCTCTTCTCCGAGGCCTTCCGCAGGGATGCAAAAGCACTTCTTTTAAAGATCGTAGAGCATATCAAGAACGCAGACTATGCGCCGCGCATCGGCGGCTGGCAGATCTGCGGCGGACAGACGCAGGAATGGTTTTATCCCGACATGAAGGGCGGCCTCGGCACGAGGGCGGCAGAGCTTGCCTACGCCGCTTGGCATAAAGAGCACTACGGCGAGGCGGCGCTTGTGCCCTCGTATGAGGAATATACTTACAAGGGCGAGGTGCGGCAATGCTCCGAAAACGCAAGGCGGTACGCGATCTTCGCAAACCTCGCAGTCGCCAAGACCTTGGACGGCTTTGCCGCCGCCGTGAAGGAGGCGACCGACGGAACGCAGATCGTCGGCTCGTTTTACGGCTACGCCTATCACTCGGGCAACACGCCGCTTTTCGGCTCGCACGGCATCCGCAGCCTTTTGGATTCCGAAAATCTCGACTTTTTCTCTTCCCCGAACGCCTACGCGGAGAGCCGCCGCTTCGGCATCGACTGGGCGGACATGATCCCCGTAGACTCGGTTCGCCGACACGGAAAGCTTTCCTTTATCGAGTGCGACATCCGCACCTATCTCACCTGCGCCATTCAGGACGTGCGCCCCGGCGAATATCCGGACGGAATGTACCGCACGGGGGACGGCGCTTCGGTTTGGATCGGACCGCCGACAAGCGAGCTTTCGGTCGCCGCTCTGCGCAAATGCTTTGCCCATCAGCTGACGAGGGGCTCTGCGATCTGGTGGTTTGATATGTGGGGCGGCTGGTTTGCCGATCCCGCTCTCATGCGCGAGATCGAGAATATGAAACGGATCTCCGAGCAGGCAATGAAAAAGGAAAGCACCGTTACATATCCGCGCGTTGCCTTCTTTGCGGACGAGGGCGCTTTGGCCAATCTATACGAAAATACACCCGAAATCATCGGAATCGAAGAATCCAGAACGGCGATCGGCTCGGTCGGCACGCCCTGCGATTTTCTCCTGGTTGAGGATATGGATGCTCTGCGCGAGGGCTACGCCGCCGCAATCTTTCCCTCTCCCATTCCCTCCGAGGCGGGCGAGCGCGCGATGGCGCTTTGCAGATCGCTCGGCATTCCCTACCTTACGGCAACCGCCTCGCACTATGCGCTGACAAAGGAGGAGATCCGCGCATTTCTCGAAGAAAACGGCGTGCACCTTTTTGCGGATGCGGGCGAGGTCGTTTATTTCGGAGAGGGCTATATTGCCCTGCATTCGGATAAGGGCGGCGAAAAGGTGCTCACGCTTCCCGCGCCGTACCGCGTGTCTGCCCTCTTCGGCACAGACTATACGGAAACGATGACCGACGAGATCCGCTTCACCCTCAAGGAAAACGACACCGCGCTCTTTGCGATCGACCGTTAAGGCGGACAAATCGTGCCAAAAGCGGACGAATTATCCCTTGCTTTCTGTGACATATCGTGCTAAAAGATAGAAAGGATTTGAAATGGCAAAGGCATCAGCGGCCACGTCTATTTCCTGATTGGAAGAGAAAACGACTAAAAAATATCCCTATATTGAAAAAGCAATATCAGACCGTTTTCGGGAATGATATTGCTTTTTCTTTTTTTAAAATATACTTACAAATCACTTAAATTTTGATAAGATATTTCTACAAGAATTTGACAAATTCTTAAATATACATTATAATAAAGAAGCCCAAGCAATAGGTTGGATTGAGGAAGAAGGAAATCTCCATATAGTTGCTCCCGGTAAAATGATCTATGGGGAACACAAAAACAAGCTTGGCAAGCTTCCATCCGCACCGGGGAGAAATTGGTTTGAAGCGGATATCAACTACAAAGGCGGCTATCGTCAAAGCGATAGATTGCTTTTTTCCAATGATGGACTTATATTTGTTTCCTACGACCACTATAAAACATATTATGAGATGATACGATAAGGAGAAAAAATGAACAGAAAAATCAGAAAACACACCATTGATTTTCGAAATGTCAGATATTATCTTGAAATGCACGAGACAATCCGTGATGCGCTGAATTTTCCGGCGTATTACGGAAACAACTGGGATGCTTTTTGGGATTGCATCACCGATATTGCCGGAACTCCTATCCATATTCAGATTTTAGGCTTGGATAATATAGAAAAGAGATTCGATGATGAGGCGGATATTTTCCTTGATCTTTTAAGGGATTTCAAGCATTACGAAAAGGATGAATATTCCGACATTATCTTGATCGAAACCGTAGATCAAAGGTCGGGAGAGGTCACAGTCCTTACGTAAAAAGAAAAAAGCACGATCACGGCTTACAACAAAAAGCAATATCAAACCTTTTTCGGAATGATATTGCTTTTTCTTTTTTTCGAGCTTACGTCGGATACCGTTTATACTCTTCTCTTACGTAATCCCTTGGCGTCATATTCATTTTCTTTTTAAATACGTAGCTGAAATACGATTGCGAAGAGAAGCCGCACCGCGCGGCAATTTCCGTTAAGGTCAGTGACGTTGCCGAAAGAAGCTCTATGGCTTTTTTTATTCGTAAATTCTCTACGTATTCGCGAAGCGTTTTTCCGGTTGCGGCTTTAAAGCAATTATGAAAATGAATGGGGCTATACGAAGCAAAGTGTGCCACCTCTGCGAGAGAAAGCGCCTCCGAAATATGTTCCGTTATGTATTGAATCGATCTCTCGATCGTTTCATATTCAATGCTTTTAAACCGTTTTGAATACGCCGTTTTCTTTGAATCCATCCCCAGCGTATAGATCAGCTTCAGTATCAGACTTTGCAAAATAACGCGGTTGCATTCAATATCCTCTTCCCTATGGCTACAAAGAGATCGGAAGAGATACAAATATTCTTGAAAATCCGATGCTTGAATGAAGGTGGGGGTTCGCATTAAAATATCGTAAAGCGCCCCCTCCTCCAATACCATGTGTATAAAATAACATTTAAACGGAAATTTTGTGTGCCGATACTGCCCCGGCTTGACACAAATAAGCGTATTGGGGGTTATGGGGGCTTGCTCCGAATCGATAAAAGCCGTACCGCCGGGCTCTATGGGAAGGTCGATCTCAAACATGGTCGTTTTTCTTTTCCTTGTGACCGTCTTGTTTTTTTCCGCAATATCCGAATTGTAGATCCCGATCGCAACGACCCTCGGCAAAATGATTTCGCTCATTTTGAAAAAACCTCTGATAATAAGATTTCTAATAAAAACCATAATATTTTTGTTGTTTCGCACTAATATATATGATACAATACATTTATAAAAATGTCAAGATTTTTATAAACGCAATACTTGAAACGAGAGGAAACGAAACTATGCAAAAATTTGAGGTAAAGGACCACGAGCCGAGCCTTCTGCCCGATGGAGAGTGGAAGCTTGTATGGGCAGACGAATTTGACGGAACGGAGCTTGACAGAACGAAATGGGATTTTCGATTGAAATTTTGGGGCAAGCAATTTGACGGATATACCGATCGGGGCGTGGTGCTGGACGGAGAGAGCCATATCGAGCTGCATCGCGTGGAGATCGACGGAAGATACGTATCTCCTCAACTTCAAACGGGCTCGAATTCGTTTGATTTTTTATCCACCAACAGAGAAAATCCGTGGGGGCTGGACGGTATATGGCCGCTCGAGGAATTGCCTGCGCCCAAGTTCGTTCACCGCTATGGCTACTATGAATGCAGATGCAAATTTCAAAAGCATCCCGAACTCATGTGGAGCGCATTCTGGCTGCAATCTCCCACGATCGGCGCACGCTTTGAGCCCGAATGGTGCGGCATAGAATCCGACATTATGGAATGCTTTAAAAAAGGAAAAGCCACCTCGGGAAATATCAAGGGAGGCTACGGAAAGCAATTTCGCGATGAGGGCAGAGTCAATTACGACCTCGAGAAAACCGCAGACGGCTGGCATTATTTCGGTTTGGATTGGCAGCCGGAGGGCTACGTTTTCTACTGCGACGGAAAAGAGGTTTCAAGATGCAACGATAACGTATCGCACGTGCCCGAATTTGTTTTGCTTACAACCGAGATCCAAGGCTATCGCTCCAGCGCAAAAAAGAGAGTTTTATTAAACGGCGAAAGCGCGGAAGACGTTCCTTATGAGATCAAGGGCGAATTTATCGATGACGCGTTCATCGTTGATTTCGTAAGAGTATACGATAAGATCAAATAAAAATTCCGTCAAACCAAAAAAGGGAGAGCTTTATGAATCATTTGCCAATAGAGATCCCGATGCAACCCGATTTTTCTTCGGATGTTATGCTGGGGAGCGATGCGCTTGTAGACAAGCTTTACGAACCGTTAAGACGCGCATATCCGAATTATATTTCCAGAGCGATGATCGGCACCGATACTTCGGGACAGTATCCGATGTGGCTATACGATTTTTGTCCCGATCAATATGAATCTTGCGTATTTCTCCAAAGTGGCGTGCATCCGATCGAATGCGAGGGCTATCTCGGACTCGCCAGAATCATGGAGATGATCGCAAATAGCGAGCTGCCCGAGTTGCGCGCGAGGGTGCGCTTTTTGGTCATCCCCATCGTCAGCGTTTACGGCGTTTCCAAAAAGACAGAGGCAGATAGCATTATAAAGCGCTATGATATTCCGCACAATCTTCTCGGCATCAACAGTAACAGAGATTGCTACGAGCGCCGATTGAGCGAAACGCAAAACGTCCTGTCCGTGATTGAAAAATACAAAGACGTTATCGATTTCGCCTTTGATCTGCACACGACGACCACGGAGGATTGGGGCGATTACCTCACGGTATATCCCGATCACCTACCGCATCAAAAAGAGGTTGTTTGGCTCAACGATCTGCTGCGGTCGCGCAACGTAAAGGGCCGCCCTGCGAAGCTCGTTTATTGCGGTAGCGCGAGCGAATATCCGACCGGCTCGAACGCCGCCACGTATGCCTCCTATATAACGGAGAAAATGGGCATACCGACCTGTACGTTGGAGCATTCCGATTTTGCTTTTGACAGCGCGCTCGGCACGTCTATAGCGATCACACGGGCGGTCGAGCTTTATCTCAATCATATCATGCTTGCGCTTAATTTTTACAAAAAAAGAATAGCCAACACCCACCCGAATCGAACTTGATTTAGGCGGATATTGGCTACAAAAAATGATATAAACCTTTATTACCTCATGGGAGCACTACGCCTTCTGTATTCACTTGGCGGTATTCCCGTGCTTTTCTTAAATTCTCTGTTGAAGGTGTTTTGCGCAAGGAAGCCGCACGCCGAAGAGATCTCTCCGATCGAAAGCTCTCTTTCCTTGATCAAAAGCGCCTTGGCGCGGTTGATGCGGTAATGGTTTAAAAGGTGGCAAAAATGCACGCCCGTCAGAGAATGAAGCGCGTGCGAAAGATATTTCTCGTTATACCCGAACACCTTGGCCACAGAGGAGAGCGTCAGCGGCTCTGCAAAATGCGCCGAAATATACGAAATGACCTTTTGATAAAGGATACCGTCCGTCGGTCTGGCCGCCTCGAAGGAGGACTGCGCGAGGACGGCGGCCGCAATCAGCGAAAGATACCCCGATGCAACCAGCGTTTCCTCTTCACGAAGATGCGGAAATCTCTCCAAAATTTCAGAAACGCCCGATGCATTAATCGCGGATACCAAAAAATACCGATCGCCGAGCGTGCGGAAAAAGAGGGGTATAAAATCGTTGGAAAACACCGCGCAGATCACCTCGGCCGTGGGAAAATCATACCCATGCACGTAGTTTGGCGGTATAAAAACCATCTCGCCCGCCTTCAGATAAATTTCTCTTCCGTTTACGCTGACCGTGCCGCTCCCGCTCCTGCAATACAGCCACTCGCTGTATTCGTGCAGATGCAAGGGCACCTGCCAGCCATCGTGAAGCCGACTGCGAAAATCATATTCCCCATTGAAATTTTCGATCTGATATTCCATCTCATCACCTAACCTTTTGGACATATTATACTCTTTTTTTGCTTGCATGTCAATAAAAAAGATTGTATAATGAGTATGAAAGGAAAAAATTATTTAAAGGAGATACTCTTATGCGTTGGAGCAAGGAAAAGGTTTGGGAATGGTATAACAGTCGCCCCTGGCTGCGCGGATGCAACTATATGAGCGCGGACTGCGCAAACCGCGTGGATCAATGGCAATCCCTCGGCTTCGAGGAGCGCTTCGAAACCACCAAGCAGGAGCTGAAGCTGATGCAAGAGACCGGCTATAACACCGTTCGCCTCATCCCCGAATACGTGGTCTGGAAGGAGGAGCACGACGGCTTTATGGAGCGCTTTGAGCGCTATCTCGCACTGCTGGATTCCTTTGGCATCAGCGCGATGATCGTGCTGGCAAACGACTGCATGCCTCCCAAAAATGAATATTGGAAAATGCCGCAGCTCGGAAAGCAGGAATGGGTGCTTGGCTATCACGGCGGTAAAAGAAGCGCGCAGCACAGCGCCTTCCAAGGCATGGCGCCCCATTTTTATCTCGACGATCCGAAGGAGCGCGAGCTTTATTTCGATATGGTGAAGGAGCTCGTCACGAAATACAAGGACGATGCGCGCGTTTGCATCTGGGACGTTTATAACGAGCCCGGAAACAGCAAGCGCACCGAGGTTGCGCCCGCGCTTTTGCAAAGAATGTTTGACACCGTGCGCGCCTGCGAGCCGTCACAGCCCCTGACCTGCGCGGTTTGGCAATGCGATTTCTACCTGAAGGGCGGCGATGAAAATCCCTTTAAGGAGATCGAGCGCATCATTTTTGAAAGCTCGGATATCATTTCTTACCATTTTTACGGCGAATACACCTCTCACATCCGGATGATCAAGAGGCTGAAGGAATACGGACGCCCGATCTTGAACACCGAATGGCTCGGCCGCATCTTCGGCAACGACGTTTTCTCTCTCTTCCCTCTTTTCTATCTTGAGAGGATCGGATGCTATAACTGGGGCTTCGTTGCGGGAAAATACCAGACCTACGAGCCCTGGGAGGGCACCTGGCAGCAGTTCGAAAAGGGCGGCGCACAGAACGTGGACTTCACGAAGTGGTTTCACGATCTCTACCGCCCGAGCCACCACCCCTACGATCCGCGCGAGATCGAGCTGATAAAGAAATTCTGCGCGTTGGCAGATGAAGAGCATGCGGCACGTAAGGCTTAAGGGCGGCGACTTTACCGCTACCGTCGATCTTTCGCGCGGCGCAAATTGCATCCGCCTGCGAAACGAAAAATACGGTGCGTCCCTTTTACGCGAGCCGCCCGAAAGCGGCGAGCTTGACAATCCCTATCTTTACGGCATGCCCATCCTTTTTCCGCAAAACAGGATCGAGGGCGGATGCTTCCGCTTTGAAGGAAGAACCTACGCCTTTCCGATCAACGAGCCGAGCACGGGCTGCCATCTGCACGGCACGCTGCACGAAACGCCCTTTGAGCTCGTCGAAGCAACCGAAAGCCATATCCAATGCCGCTTTCGTGCCGAAAAGGGCGAATATCTGAATTTTCCGCACGCCTTTCGGGTGCTTATGGAATACGCGCTGCGAGAGGACGGCTTCTATCATACCGTGACGGTATCGAATTTTTCAGACGAGAATATGCCCATTCTCCTCGCCTTTCACACGACCTTTAACACGCTTTTTTGCGACACGAGCCGCCCCGAGGATATTCTCGTTTTTGCTGACATTTCGGAGGAATACGAAAGAAACTTAGAGAAGGATTTTCTTCCGACGGGAAAGAAGCCTCCGTTTGACGCCGTATCCCGCGCCTTGGCCGCGCGAACCTTCCGCCCCTTTGAAAAGGGGATCAGCCGCCATTACCGCGGATGCGGAAAAATGGCGATCACCGACGTGGGAAAGGGACTGCGCACCGTTTACGAAAACGATGAAAAATACGCCTTTCGCCTGATCTATAACGGCGGTGGGGAGGGATATATCTGCCTTGAGCCGCAAAATTGCCTCGCCAACTGTGCAAGCGCACCGTTTTCGAGAGAAGAGGCGGGCTTTGATTTTCTTCGTGCGGGCGAGAGCAAGGTATACAAATCAAAAATTTTCATGGAGGATTTTCATTTATGAAGATCACTTGGCTTGGACAGGCGGGGCTTTTGTTTGAAACGGACGGAATGAAGATCATGGTGGATCCCTATCTTTCCAACAGCGTGGCAAGCATACAGCCCCATTTTTTCAGAAGAGTCGCGGTGGACGAAAGCTTTCTTTCGCTCTCCCCCGACGTGATCGTCCTGACGCACAATCATCCGGATCACACCGACCCCGAAACCTTAAAGCATTATCTCGGTGAGAATACGGCCGTTACCGTGCTTGCATCGAGCAACGCATGGGACAAGGTTCGAGGGCTGTTCGGCGGCATTCAAAACAATTACGTCAGCTTCAACCGCGGCACGGAATGGACCGAAGGAAGCGTAAAATTTCGCGCCGTCTTCGCGGAGCATTCCGACAGCCACGCCATCGGCGTGATCATAGAGGCAGAAGGAAAAACCTATTATATCACGGGCGATACGCTTTATAACGAGCGCGTTTTCGAGGATCTGCCCGCGCACGTCGATTGCGTATTTCTCCCCGTCAACGGCGTGGGAAACAATATGAACATGGTGGATGCCAAGCGTTTTTGCGAGCGCATCGGCGCCGCTGTGGCCGTTCCCATGCACTGCGGACTTTTTGACGAAAAGGACATGCATGATTTTAAATACGAAAGCAAGACCGTACCCGAATTTTTTAAGGAGATCGTTTTAAAATGAAGATAACAAGACTGGAAGTCATCAAGGTAAAGCCCCGCTGGATGTTTTTGAAAATGCACACGGACACCGATATCTACGGTCTCGGCGAGCCCGTGCTGGAGGGGCATTGCACCTCCGTGGAGGCCGTGATCCGCGAGTTTGAGGAATATCTGATCGGCAAGGATCCGATGATGATCGAACACCACGTGCAGGCTCTCTACCGCGGCGGCTTTTACCGCGGCGGCCCTCTCATGCTCTCCGCGATCAGCGGCATTGAGCAGGCCATGTGGGATATCAAGGGAAAATACTACAACTGTCCCGTTTACGAAATGCTCGGCGGCAAATGCAGAGAAAAGATCCGCATGTATACCCATATCAAGCGTGCGGGCGCGGCAGGCGAGTTCCCCGTGGAGGAAATGCTGGACATCGCGAGCGAAAGGCTCAAGGAGGGCTATACGGCGCTGAAATACTCCATCATTCCGCCCATCAAGCAGGTGGACAGCCCCGCAAATACGAAGGCACACGTAGAAAGATTTGCAAGGATACGCGAGCATATCGGCTGGGACGTGGATCTCGCGATCGACTTTCACGGCAGAGTCAGCCCCGCGATGGCGCTTCGCCTCGCCGAGGAGCTGAAGCCCTATATGCCCTTCTTCATTGAAGAGCCTTGCCTGCCCGAAAACGTGGACTGCATGGTCAATATCGCAAGATCCACCACCATTCCGATCGCAGCGGGCGAAAGACTTTTCGGCAAATGGCAATACCGCGAGCTGATCGAAAAGCAAGCAATCAGCATCGTTCAGCCCGATATATGCCATTGCGGCGGCATCTTCGAGGGCAGAAAGATCGCCACGATGATGGAGCTGTATTTCGGCTCGATCGCGCCGCACAACCCTCTCGGCCCGATCTCTCTGGCCTCCTGCCTGCACGTGGACGCCTGCTGCCCGAACTTCCTCGTTCAGGAGCATCCCGGAAATGCGGATAAGAGCGACCTCGGCGTTGGCTATATCACCGATCCCTTCGTGATCAAGGACGGCTATATCGACGTTCCGACGAAGCCCGGCCTCGGCGTTGAGCTTGACGAAAAGGCACTCGCCGACAAGATCTACGACGGAAAATGGACGACACCGCGCCAGTATTTTGAGGACGGCAGCGTTGCCGATTGGTAATGGGAGGAAGAAAAAATGGAAAAATCGGTTTTTATAACGGGTGCGCATGACGGAACCGGCTTTGCGATCGCATCGCGCTTCGCCATGGAGGGCTACGCGGTTTTCGTCGGCAGCCGTGAGCAAGCAAAGGCAGACGCGGCGGCAAAGAAGCTCTGCGAGACCTACGGCGTTTTCTCGAAGGGATATTCCTATCAGACCTCGGTGCTTGATGAAAACGAGGTGAAGGCGATCTTCGACGACATCCGCGCCGAGGGGTATCTTCTCGATACGCTGGTACTGAACGCCGCCAACCTCGGCATCGGGCAGGTGAGCCTTGAGGTGGACATCAACGACTTCATGGGCGTTTTCACCACGAATATAGGCTGGAATTTCCTCATGGCACGCGAGGCCGCAAAGCAAATGAAGGAAAAGAAAAAGGGCGCGATCGTTTTCATCGGCTCTAATTCCTCCGTGCGAGTCACCGAAAACAGATGCGCCTACTGCTCCTCCAAGAGCGCGATCAACGCGATGTCAAAATCCTTCGCCGTGGACTTCGGCAAATACGGCATCCGCTCCAATTGCGTGCTACCCGGCATGATCAAGACCGTGCGCTGGGAAAACAACGTCAACAACGCAAAATACTGCCTGCCGAACTACACCCCCATTGAGGACATCGCCTCGTTTGAGGACGTGGCGAACGCCGCTTGGTATCTCGGAAGCGATCAATCGAGAAACACCACGGGGGCTGAAATCGTCGTGGACGGCGGTATGCTTGCACAGCTTACGCCGAATATCAACCGTGAGCTTTGGAAATAAAAAAAGAAGCCATTCGAGAACGAATGGCTTCTTTTTTTAAACAATTGTTTGCATTTTGCACAAATTACGCAAGCTTCTTTTCAAGGCGCGCACGAATGGCCTTGATAAATTCGATCGTGTTGACAGCGGTTGCCTTGAAGCCCGGCTCAACGAGGCCGACAAGGTCCTTGGTCATAATGCCGTCGTTCAGCGTATCAATGCAGGCCTCCTCCAGCTTATCCGCAAAGGCGGCAAGCTCGCAAAGGCCATCAAGCTCTGCTCTCTTGCGAAGAGCGCCGGACCATGCGTAGATGGTTGCCATCGGGTTGGTCGAGGTGTCCTCACCCTTCAAGTAGCGGTAATAGTGGCGCGTTACGGTGCCGTGCGCCGCCTCATACTCAAACTTTCCGTCGGGAGAAACGAGCACCGAGGTCATCATGGCGAGCGAGCCAAACGCGGTGGAAACCATATCGCTCATCACGTCACCGTCATAGTTCTTGCAGGCCCAGATATAACCGCCCTCGGAGCGGATTACTCTTGCCACGGCATCATCGATCAGCGTATAGAAATAGGTAATGCCGAGCTTTTCAAACTCTTCCTTATAGCACTCGTCGTAGATCTCCTTGAAGATCAGCTTGAAGGTCTGATCGTACTGCTTCGAGATCGTATCCTTGGTGGCAAACCACAGATCCTGCTTGCTGTCGATCGCAAACTTGAAGCAAGAATGCGCAAAGGAGCGGATCGAGGAGTCCTTGTTGTACTGTCCCTGCAGAACGCCGGGGCATTCGAAATCGTACACGGTCTGGCGGAAGGCTTCCTTGCCATCCTTATCGGTGTAAACGAGCTCTGCCTTTCCCTCTCCCTCGACTCTGTACTCGGTTGCCTTATACACGTCGCCGTATGCATGGCGGGCGATGGTGATCGGCTTTTTCCAGTTGCGCACGGCGGGGCGAATGGAATCAATGAGGATCGGCGCACGGAACACCGTGCCGTCCAGAATGGCGCGGATCGTGCCGTTGGGGCTCTTCCACATTTCGGTCAGGTTGTATTCCTCCACGCGCTGCTTATTGGGCGTGATGGTTGCGCACTTAACGCTGACGCCGTACTTCTGATTGGCGTACGCCGCATCAAAGGTGACCTTATCCTTCGTGCGCTCTCTTTCGGGAAGTCCGAGATCGTAATACTCGGTCTTCAGATCAATAAAGGGAGTGAGGAGCTCGTCCTTGATCATCTTCCAGATGATCCTCGTCATTTCGTCTCCGTCCATCTCCACAAGCGGTGTTGTCATTTTAATCTTTTCCACGTTCAATACCTCCGAACTTTTAGATTTTGATAAAACAACAGGCTTTTTTGCCGCGACTATTGTATCACAAAAAAACGAAAAGTTCAAGTCATTTTTTGACTTTTGTGTCATTTTTTGATATCTTTTTCAATTTTTTTACCGCAAAATCTCGCGCACGGTTTTCCCCTCCGCCATAGGAAGCGAAAGTCCCAGCGCCGCCGCCATCGTGGGCGCGAGATCCGGAATAGATCCCTCGCGGATCACGACACTACTCTTAAAGGACGGACCCGAAGCCAAAAACGGCGGTTGCGGTCCTTTTTCGGGTGCATGGCCGTGCGTTCCGCGGCTGAAGCGGTAATCGGAAAATTCGTTGGCGCGAACGTAAGGACGGTTATACCACTCGCCGAAATCCGAATATCCGTCTCCCTCCAAAACGAAGGAGAAATCACCGTACAGTCCGTATTTTTCCTTCGTCTGCTCGGCGGTATACACGCGTTCAAAGCCATAGATCCCCTCCTCTGCCATATCCGAAAGCATCCGATACACCTCGTCATAGAGCGCGTGGTCGGAGGGATCCTTCAAATAGATATGCGCAGAGCCGCCTGCCGATTTGCAGAACACACGCCAATCGGAGGCATTGCCGTTTTCGTCCGTTTGGATATATCCCTTTTCATAAAAGATGACGTTCGGCGAAACGATGCGCTGCACGTTGATGTGCCCGTGATCGGAAAGAAGAACGAAATCCGTGCTCTCCTCGATCCCCGCCTCCTTCACCGCATCGAGAAGCATACCGAGCCAGCGATCGGTTATCCGATGCTTTTCCATTCGGTATATCTCCTATCACACCTTTTATTTGTATAAAAAATACGGACATACTTACTTTTCAATGCAGAAAGTCTACCCCAAAACGCCGAAAATTTCAACGGATTGTAAAATAAATTATTTTTGAAAAAGGGCTTGCTTTTTTGCAAAAAATATGATATAATTCCTGTATAGAAATTTTATAGGGCATCGTTTGATGTTTAGGAGATGAATTTATGAATGCTTTGAATTATGTGCTTATGGCAATTCTGCTGGCTTCCGCCGCATTTCTTGTAGTGGCTGTGCTTCTGCAAAAAACGAAGGAGGACGGTCTTTCCGGAGCCATCAAGGGCGGCGCTGATACCTTCTATGGTAAGGACGGCGGCGACCGCACGGATCTTGCTCTTAAGAAGTGGACTAAGATCGTTGGTCTTGTTTTTGCTCTTTGCGTTCTCGCAATATACGTGATCCAGCCCGATTATGCCGTAACCGAGCCCGTTAGCTCCTGGAAGGAACTGACCCAGTACGCCGGTGGATTTAAGGCTTAATTAAAACGTTTAAAGTGTAAAGCACCTGTTCCGCGCGGCGATCTGCCTCTGCGGTGCGGGTGCTTTTGCTTAGGAGAGATTATGACAGATATAAAAAACTTTTCGTCCGAGGACGAAGCGTTTATGCAAATGGCTTTTTCGCTCGCAGAGAAGGCCGCGGAGGAGGACGAGGTTCCCATCGGTGCCGTGCTTGTGCATAAGGGTGAGGTGATCGCGCGCGCGTATAACCGTCGCGAGCAAAACAAATGCGCTACCCACCACGCCGAGATATTGGCCATTGAGGAGGGCTGCCGCGTGCTCGGCGGCTGGCGACTTCCAGACTGCACGCTTTACGTGACGATGGAGCCCTGTGCCATGTGCGCAGGTGCGATTATGAACGCACGGATCAACCGCGTGGTCTTCGGCGTGCCGGATATCCGTTTCGGCGCGTTCGGCTCGCTTTTCGATCTTTCCGCGCTTCCGACGAACCACACGCCCACCGTGGAGGGTGGCCTGATGCAAGAGGAATGTCTTGCGCTTCTGCGCGCATACTTCAAGCAAAAACGCAAAAACTAATCCCGGCACGGGAAGCGACACCGTCGCTTCCCGTTTTGTTTTTTGCGCAAAATGAAAAATATTATTTACATTTCATGGAAAATTCTTTGCTTTCGCGCTACATACAAAAAGATCAAGGAGCATTCTATGAAAATCACGCAGGTCATCAGCGACGAGAATATCGGAGGCGCCGGCATTCTTCTTTCTCACATCACAGAAGGACTTTCGAGGGAATATGATTTTGAGATACTTTTACCCAAGAGCTCGCCCTTGATCTCCCGTTTGCCGAAGAACGTACGCATCACTCCCTTCCCCATGCACGGCGGAAATTCACTTGCCGACGTGCCGCGCTTTCTGCAATATTTCCGCCGGCATCCCTGCGACGTACTGCATACGCACGCCGCCTTCAGCGCGCGCCTCGCCGGCGCGATGGCAGGTATTACACGCTTATATTCCACGCGCCACTGCGCGGTGGGCTCGCATAGCACACCGCCGCTATACAGCACGCTTTACAACCGCGTTACCAGCCTGACGGTTGCAACCGCATGTGCCGCCGCAGAGGAGCTGGAGGTCGAGGGCGTGCCGAAGAAAAAGATCCGAGTGATCTACAACGGCGTCAGCGAAACGCCAAAGCTCACCGCCGCCGAGAAGAAGGCCGCGCGAGCAGCGCTCT
The DNA here is from genome assembly GCA_045630385.1 of Eubacteriales bacterium. Taxonomy (GTDB): domain Bacteria; phylum Bacillota; class Clostridia; order Oscillospirales; family CAG-272; genus UBA1740. The sequence continues at coordinate 21,009 of JAZQTA010000061.1, forward strand.
CTCTTTCCGAAAAAGACACCGTGATCGGCTGCTGCGGCCGTCTTGAACGCGTGAAAGGGCAGGATCTTCTGATCGAGGCCGCGGCGATGCTCGCGCCGCGCTTTCCCTCTCTCCGTCTTTTATTCGTCGGCACGGGAAGCGAGGAGAAAAATCTGATCTCGCTTGCCAAGCGCCTCGGCATCTCAGAGCGCGTGCGCTTTGTTGGCTACACACCGACGCCTTACACATATCAAAACCTTTTCACGCTGAATGCCAACCCTTCTCGCGGCACGGAGACCTCCTGCCTTGCCACCTCCGAATGCGCGGCCCTCGGCATCCCGACCGTTGCCTCGGATTTCGGCGGAAACCGCGAATGCGTGGCGCACGAGGTGAGCGGTCTGCTTTTTAAAAGCGAGGATGCCGCGTCTCTCGCCGCCGCGATCGAACGCGCGCTGACGGACACCGAGCTAAAACGGCTTCTTTGCAAGGGCGCGCGCCGCCGCTACGAAGCAATGTTCACCCTTTCGCATATGCTGGAAGGGTACAGACGGCTATACGCAGAAAACAGTTGACATCCGCGCGCAAATATGCTAAAATAAAGGGTATGAAAAAGGAATATTTAGAGGGCGGCCGTGTTCTCAACGCACACGGCGTCCGCGGACTACTGAAGGCAGAGGCCTGGTGCGACTCACCGAAGGTGCTTGCGGCGCAAAAGCGCATTTTCTTCGCCGAAAAGGACGGCACGATGAAGGAATGCAAGATCACTCGGGGCTCGGTTGCGGCGGCGTTCGTTCTGCTCGGCATCGAGGGGATCGAAACCCGCGAGGATGCCATTGCCTTGAAAAACACCGTCTTTTACCTGAAGCGCGAGGACATCCCCGTGCCGAAGGGCGCATATCTCATCCAGGATCTGATCGGGCTTCCCGTGATCGATATTGACAGCGGACGCGTCTACGGCCATGTTGCGGATATCACCGAGGTTCCGCGCGGACAAATGTATACCATCAAGACCGAGAGCGGTGACGTTCTCTTCCCCGCCGTAAAGGAATTCGTGAAAGAGATCCGTGCGGACGAAGGAATTTACATCCGTCCGATCCCGGGCTTTTTTGAGGATGTGGAATGAAATTTGATATTATGACGCTGTTTCCGGACATGGTGCGCACCGTGCTTTCCGAAAGCATCCTCGGCCGCGCCCAGGAGGCGGGAGCGATCGAGGTGCGATGCCACAACATCCGCGATTTCAGCACGAACAAGCATCGCAACACCGATGATACGCCCTACGGCGGCGGCATGGGCATGGTGATGACTTGCCAGCCGATCTACGATTGCTTCCAAAGCATCAGGAAGGATTTTGCAGAGGACGAAAAAGTCCGCGTGATCTACATGTCTCCGCGCGGGCGCATTTTTCATCACGAGATCGCCAAGGAGCTTACGCAATACGACCGTCTCGTTTTCCTTTGCGGACACTATGAGGGCGTTGACCAGAGAATCCTCGACGAGATCGTGGACGAAGAGCTTTCGATCGGCGACTACGTGGTAACCGGGGGCGAGATCCCCGCATGCATCGTGACCGATGCCGTCTCCCGCCTGCTTGACGGCGTGCTCGCGGATAAGGAATGCTACGAGGACGAATCCATCGCAGGCGGCCTTCTTGAATACCCGCAGTACACGAAGCCTCGCACCTTCCTCTCGCGAGAGGTGCCCGAGGTGCTTCTTTCCGGCGATCACGCCAAGATCCGCCGCTGGCGCTTAGAGCAATCCGTGGCAATCACGAGAGAAAGACGGCCGGAGCTTCTCGCTCTGCATCCGGAGGCCGAGGAGGCGCTGCGCCCCAAGGAAAAAAAGAAGCGAAGCAAAAAAAGCGAGGTATAATTTTTACATATAAAAAGAAAGGAGCGCATTATGGACCGACGGACACTAATCGGCCTTTTGAGGGGCTATGAGCTGCCTGCAACACGTGTGCGCGGAGAACGTATCAGCTACGGAAAAACCTTCTACGCCAAGCGCATCAGCGGTATCGGCGCCGACAAGGGATCTGCGGCGGCACGCATCGGCCACGCCCTTCGAACCGCAGGGCAAAAGCTCTGCTTCATTCCCTGCCGCATACTGGGCGTTTTCGCGCTTTCGCTCGGCTTCGTTACGCTCCTGCTTCACTTCGCGCATTATTATTTTTTGGAATCGAATGCCGACGTATTCATTCCTCTTGTGATCGGCGTGCTGACGACGATACTTTCGATCCTGCTTTTGGTTTCGGAGAAACCGCTTGCCATTGCCTTGCAGGAGGGAGCGCTGACGGAATATCTGTTTTTCGAATTTTTCTGTTTTAAGCGTGTATACCGTGAAGGTACACCGACACACATACCGCCGCTCCCGGCAGTTCTCTTCGGCATTCTTCTTGCGGTGCTCGGATATTTTATCACACCGCAGCTGCTGATGGCGATCATTTTCGGACTTCTTTTTATCACACTTTCCTTTTCCTCACCGGAATTTCCTTTTTTCCTCACCTTGCTCCTTCTCCCTTTTCTTCCGCTCTTTTCGCACCCCACAGCCGTGCTTTGCACAACTGTCTTAATCTCAGCACTCTCCTTTGCGAAAAAGGTATACAGCGGAAACCGCGTGTTTGCCTTAGAGCAATACGACATCCTTGTCCTCATTTTCGTTGCATTCTACACGCTTGCGGGTATATTCAACGGGGGCAAAAGCTCAACCTACGCCTTGATCCCTCTCGTGATCCTTTCGTGCGGCTACATCTTGGCAAGCAATCTGATCACGAACCGCCGCCTTTCGCACCGCGCCGTAGGCGCTTTGCTTTTCTCCTCCGTCCCCGTATCGGTGCTGGCAATCTATCAATACGCCACGGGGCTTGCGGATTATAATTGGCTCGACAGCGGCTTTGCGGGGCTGATCGACGGGCGCGCGACAGCCACCTTCGACAATCCCAACGTTTTCGCCGTATACCTTCTTGCCGTCTCTGTGATCTCCTTCGGATTTCTTTTGGAAAGCGAAGGCGGGATCCGCAAGCTTCTTTACGGTGCTTGCTTCCTCCTCTCTCTCCTTGCCTTGATCTTCACGTGGAGCCGAGGCGCATGGCTTGCTCTTCTGATTGCGATCCCCGCCTATCTCGGGCTTCGGTTTTTCCGCCGCCCCGGCTTTTGGCTTAGTTTTATTTTCTTAATTCCCTGTGCACTTTATCTCATTCCCGAAGCGCTTCAAATACGGCTTCTTTCGATCCTGAATCTCTCGGATTCCTCGATCGTATACCGCCTCTCCATTTTCCGCTCCTCCGTTGCCATGCTGAAAAAGCATCCGTTCTTAGGCGTCGGCGTGGGCACGGATAATTTCTACGAGGCCTTCGCCCCTTTTGCGGAAGAAGGCGTGATCGCACCGCACAGCCACAATCTTTTGTTACAGATCGGCTGTGAAGCAGGAATCGGCGCACTCTTTGCCTTTATTTTGCTTTTCTTCACCCGCATGCGCCACATCTCGGTATACGGCCGTTATATCCGCCGCGGATCGATGCGAACGGTGACGGTTTTCGGCACGCTTGCACTCTTTGCGCTCCTCATTTTCGGCATGACCGACTACATTTGGTTTTCCCCTTCAATGTATTACCTCTTCTTCTTTCTTTTCGGCATGGGCAGCGCATCCTTGCGCATTGCCAAGGAAGAGGCTGATGACAGACTGAATTATCACGGAGATGCAAGACGCGCAGACTCCTCGGTTATTGACATATCACTTGCTTGATTTGCAAATAATTGTTTTCAAAATTGCATATACTCACTACAGAGGCCTTCGTTTTTTCAGTTTAAGAAACGCGGCCTCTCTTTTATTTGTTTGAGGTGTTATATGCATACAAGAAAAAGAAAACACGGACTTTACCTCGCGCTCGTCCTCCTTCTTTCCGTTTTGCTTTTTGCAATCTCTTACGCAAAAAAGGAAAGAGAGAACATTCCCTCCGATGGAAAAACGGCCGCCTTCGTGCTGGCGATCGACGAAGCGGATGCGGCGCTTTTATCCCACCTGCACGAAGGGGATCGTGTTGTGGATCGGCAAAGCCGCCGTATCCTTGGTGACATTATCGAGATCCGATCCTCCGAGAGCGTATCGGAGATCTATTCCGAGGCGCGCGGCGCACTTGTTGAAGCCCCTGTTCCCGAACGGCTGAAGATTCTTTTGAAGATCCGAGCGGTCGCGCAGAGCGGCGAGATCCGCACACAAAGCGGAGATACTGTGCGGCTTGGACAGACGTACCATTTCCGCACCTACGATTTCTCGGGAGAAGGGCGCGTGGTGGCACTTTCATGAAAGGCGAAAACAAAACGTTCGGCTTTATGCCGCTCGCGATCTGCGCGTTGCTTCTCTCGCTGCTTCTTGTGCTGATCACGGACGCATCCCGCCTCTTCTCAAAAAAAGAAAACGCAGTGGCCGATATCCAAATTCTGCTTGAGGATATGGATCAAGCGACGGCAGAAGCACTTCGCAACGAAAAAGCCTTTTCGATCAGCGGGAGCAAAATGCATGAAGCCATTTTCATCGGTGAGATCAAACCGCAGTCCGTTCGAGTGAGCACGCGCGACGGCCGCATTATTTTTCTTCCCTCCAATCGCCGTTTTTGCGCATACGTCCACCTACGCGTGCCCGGCAAAAAAACCGAGGACGGATTCCTTGCCGACAAGGGGCAAAGGCTTCTCGTGGGAAGCCGCTTGCACCTCGACGGAGAAAGGATCACCGCAAGCGGCCTGCTTCTCTCCCTTTCGTGCCCTGAAGCGGAGGGCATCGGCGAAGCGAAAAAAACACGCCTTGATTGTTTTTCTTCTTAAAAAGCGCGCATTTATTTGTCACTCTCACCAAAACGGAGAAAAAATGCCGCCGATATTAAAGTATTTTTCACAATCTTTAAAAAGCCTATTGATTTTCTTCGTATTTTTTGCTATACTGTTCTTACTGAAAAATCAAGGAGTCATAATCATGATATCTTGCAATCTCGAAATTAAGAACAGCGTTGGTCTTCATGCCAGACCCGCAACCTTTTTTATCCAGAAGGCGAATTCTTTTAAGAGCTCGATCTGGGTGGAGAAGGAGAATTGCAGAGTGAATGCGAAGAGCCTTCTCGGCGTGCTTTCTCTCGGCATTACCAAGGGTTCCGTTATTACGTTGATTGCAGACGGTGCCGATGAGGCCGCTGCGATCGAGGGACTGACCGCACTGGTTGAGAGCGGTTTTGATGACTGATCCGAACTCTGTATTTATTTAAAAAGAGAGCTGACCCGAGCGTGCAACCTCGGATGGCCGCAATGGATATTTGCGCCGTCCTGCCGTGTTTGCGCGTAGTGCGCGAGTCGGCTCTCTTTTTTCTTCCTTATCCGCACCGCGTGGTGCCCTATTAAAAACCGTGAAAGGAGGCGCAAAATGCCCATCACCGCTACCACCCTCAGACTGCGCGAAAAGGCGCTCTCTCTGCCGCAGACGCCCGGCGTTTACATCATGAAAAGCAAGGATGGCACGGTCATCTACGTCGGCAAGGCCAAGCGCCTCAAAAACCGCGTGATCGGCTATTTCACGGATACCTATCACACGCCCAAGACCGAGCGCATGATCGCGAGGGTGGAGGATTTCGACACCATTCTCTGCACCACGGAGATCGAAGCGCTGACGCTTGAGAACGTGATGATCAAAAAGCACGCGCCGAAATACAACATCCGCCTAAAGGACGACAAGTCCTATCCTTATATCAAGGTAACGAAGGAGGCCTATCCGCGCCTTTACGTCACGCGTATGCGCGAGAGTGACAGAGCACATTATTTCGGGCCGTATTCGGGCATGAGCGGCGCGTACGCCGCGCTCGAGGCCGTGATGAAGATCTTTTCGCTCGCATCCTGCAAGCGCTCGTTCCCGAGGGATATCGGCAAGGAGCGCCCCTGCATCTATAAAGAAATGGGGCGTTGCGTTGCGCCCTGCACGGGAGAGGTCAGCTCAGAGGAATACACGGCGCTGGTGCGCTGTGCCACCGAGGTTCTCGACGGCCGCGTAAAGGATACGCGCGCGCTTTTAGAGGAGCGCATGCTTGCCGCCGCAGAGGAAATGCGCTTTGAGACCGCAGCCAAGCTCCGCGACAGCATCAAGGCGATCGACGCGCTTTGCGAAAAGCAAAAAGTGGTTTCGGATGCATCCGTGCACCGTGACGTCTTTGCGCTTTATACCGACGATACCGAATGCGTGCTTGCTTTGCTTTCGGTGCGCGAGGGCGCGCTTACGGCAAAAAACGTCTTCCACCTTTCCGCCGACGCCATTGCCGAGGAGGAGAACCTTATCTCTCTGATCGCGGCATATTACGAAACCGCAACCGCCATTCCAAAGCAGGTGCTTTTGGATTTTGATGTCGAAAATGACAACCTTACTTTGCTTTCCGAATACTTATCCATTCTTTCCGACCGCAAGATCGAGGTTCGCATTCCCGAAAGAGGGGACGGAAGATCGCTCTGCAAAATTGCCATGGAGAACGCCAAGGAGGCCGCAAAGCAGCACAGACTCGACAGCGAGAGAGAGGATAAGAGCCTCAAGAAATTTTCCTCCGTTTTAGGCCTTTCCGAGCCGCCGCGCCGCATCGAGGCCTACGATATTTCCAACGTCGGCAATGAAAGCATCACCGCCTCCATGGTGGTGTGGGAGGACGGAAAAATGAAGAAGAGCGACTATCGCTCCTTCCATATCAAAACCACAGACGGAGCCGACGATTACGGCTCTATGCGCGAATGCCTCACGCGCAGACTTTCTCACGTGGGGGACGGAACGCCCTCGCTCGGCACGGCGCCCGACCTTATCCTGCTTGACGGCGGTGACGCGCACGTGCACGTCGGCCGCGAGGTGCTTGCCTCCCTTGCGCTGGATATTCCGATCTTCGGCATGGTCAAGGACGATTACCATAAGACGCGCGCGCTGACCGACGGCGAAAGAGAGCTTTCCATTGCGCTGGAGCACGGCGTTTACACCTTCGTTTATAAAATTCAGGAGGAGGCGCACCGCTTCGCCGTCAAGGGCACGATGGCAAGCAAAACGAAAACGCTGACGCACTCCACGCTGGAAAAGATCGAAGGCATCGGCCCTGCCAAGGCAAAGCGCCTGCTCGCCGAAATGTCCCTCTCCGAGATCCGCACGGCCACGCCCGAGCGGCTTGCCGCCGTGAAGGGAATTTCCGAGGAGAACGCGAAGGCGATCGCCGCCTACTACAAAACAAAGAAAACGGGAGTGAAATCAAAATGATGCGTATTATCACCGGCTCTGCCAAAGGAAAAAAGCTTCTGACCTTGGAGGGAGATGCAACCAGACCGACCTCCGAACGTATCAAGGAGGCGATCTTCTCTTCCCTGCAATTCGATATAGAAAACCGCGCCGTGCTGGATCTTTTCGCAGGCTCGGGACAAATGGGACTGGAAGCACTTTCGCGCGGTGCGGCATCCGCCACCTTCATTGACAGCGCGACCGAGGCCATCGGGATCTGCAAGGAAAACGCCAAGCGCACGGGGCTTTTTGAAAAAAGCCGCTTCCTCGTGAGCGATTACCGCAACTTCATCCGCAAAGCGGCGCACGAAAGAAAATTCGACCTCGTCTTTATCGATCCCCCTTACGCAATGGCCTGCTGTACCGAGGCGCTGCGCAGACTGACCGAGGCAGAGCTTCTCATGAAGGGAGCGCTCGTCGTTCTGGAGAGCGGCGAGGAGGCGATCGACACGGCCGCCCTCAAGGGCTTTGAGGTGCAGAAATCTACCGCCTACGGAAAAAAGACCGCCGTGCATATTCTTCTTTACCGCGGAGACGAAGGCAATGAATAAAAAGGATATGACGGTGCTTTTGCCGGGAAGCTACGATCCGCCCACGGTCGGCCACCTCTCCCTCATCGAGCGCGCCGCGCGGGAATATGGGAGCGTGCACGCGATCGCCTTCGTCAATCCCGAGAAGCAATATACCTTCACCCCCGAGGAGCGCGTTGAAATGCTGGCTCGCACCTGCGCGCATTTGCCGAACGTGACGGTCGGCTATGCGGAGGGGCTCGTGATCGACTACGCGAAAAAGCACGGTGCTTCGCTTCTCATAAAGGGATACCGAAACGAGAAGGACCTTGCCTACGAGCGACTGCAAGCCGATTGGAATCTTGAAAACGGCGGCATCGAAACCAAGCTTTTGCCCGCCGAGGAGGGGCTGGAGAGCGTCAGCTCCACGGCGGCAAGAGCCGCCCTCGCAAGCGAAAACACCCTTGAAGAGCTGCTGACCGAAGAGGTCAAACGCTTTATCTATGAGAAAAACCGAGAAAAACCTTGACAAAATCAGCATTTTGCTATATAATTATCATTTGTAAATATTTAATACTTAAGGACGGATGCCCAAATGAAGGACAAAATCGAACAACTGAAGAAAGAATTCGGCGCGTCTCTCGCGGCCGCGGCCACCGAGGATGCGCTGGAGGCACTGCGCGTTGCTTACCTTGGCAAAAAGGGCGCGATCGCAGATCTGATGAAGAGCCTGCGCGACGTAGAGGATAAGAAGAGCGCCGGACAGTGGATCAACGAGTTCAAAACGCTGGTGGAGAGCGAGATCTCCTCTGCCGCCGCCGCATTGAAGGATGCCGCCATCAAGGCGCAGATCCGCAGCGCAAAGAAGCTGAACCCCACGCTGATCGCAGAGCGCGAGCTTGGCTCTTACCATCCCATCACCCTTTGCACCAAGGATCTCGAGGAGATCTTCATGGGCATGGGCTTCACCATTGAGGACTATTCCGAGATCGTGGGCGACTACGAGTGCTTCGAGGCGCTGAATATCCCCAAGCACCACCCCGCAAGAGATATGCAGGATACCTACTATCTTGAAAACGGCCAGCTTCTCAAAACGCACACCTCCGCGGCGCAGAACGCGATCATGAAGAAGTACGGCGCACCTCTGCGCGCGATCTTCCCCGGCCGTTGCTTCCGTAACGAGTCCACCGACGCCTGCCACGAGAACACCTTCTTCCAGATGGAGGGTATGATGATCGACGAAAACATCTCGATCTCCAACCTCATCTACTTCATGAAGACGATGCTCTCCCAGGTATTCAAAAGAGATATCAAGGTCAGACTCCGCCCCGGCTTCTTCCCCTTCGTGGAGCCCGGCTTCGAGCTTGACATCAACTGCCTGATCTGCGGCGGCGAGGGCTGCCCCTCCTGCAAGAACTCCGGCTGGCTGGAGCTTTGCCCCTGCGGCATGATCCACCCCAACGTTCTGCGCGACGGCGGCATTGACACCGAAAAGTACACCGGCTTCGCCTTCGGTCTGGGACTGACGCGTCTTGCCATGATGCGTTACGGCGTGAAGGACATCCGCGACTTCAACAGCGGAAATCTCAAGTCGCTGTCCCAGTTTAAGTCTTTGTAAGGAGGTAAAGCGCAATGTTTCTTTCTATGAACTGGATCGGAGATTTCGTTGACTTCTCCGGACTCGATAAAAAATCTCTCATTAAAAACTTCACCCTTTCCACCGCCGAGGTGGAGGATATCATCGTCAAGGGTGAGGACACCTACGGCGTTATCGTCGCAAGGATCGAAAGCATCGAAAACCATCCGAACTCCAAAAAGCTTCACCTTCTGAAGGTGAACACGGGATCGTCCGTTATCGACGTGGTTTGCGGCGCACCCAACGTGCGCGAGGGAATGAAGGTTGCTTTGGCAACCGTCGGCGGCTCGGTTTGCGGTCACGCCATCGGCGAGGCCGTGGTTGCGGGCTTCCCCTCCTTCGGTATGTGCTGCTCCGAGGCTGAGCTCGGTATCAGCGACGACAACAGCGGTATCTGGGATATTACCGACGATATCGCACTCGGCACGGATATCAAGTCCGTTTACCCGATCGACGATATTATCTTCGAGGTTGACAACAAGTCCCTCACCAACCGCCCCGACCTTTGGAGCCACTACGGTATGGCAAGAGAATTCGCGACGCTGACCGGCAGAGAGCTGAAGAAGCCCGCCATGCAGTGCGTGAAGGAATACGAGAGCCTTCCTCCCGTGGACGTGCAGGTGAAGGACGGCGATCTCTGCCTGCGCTACACCGCGATCAAGGTGGAGAACGTGCAGAGAAAGGTGAGCCCTGTGGATATGCGCATCCGCCTCTTCTACTGCGGCAGCCGCGCGATCAACTTCCTCGCAGACCTTACCAACTACGTCATGCTCGAGCTCGGTCAGCCCATGCACGCGTTTGACTGCGCCAAGGTAAACAAGATCGAGGTTCAGACCTTCAAGGATCCCTTCGTGTTCCGCACCTTGGACGGCACCGATCGCAATATGGACGATAAGATGCTGATGATCACCAGCGGCGACGAGCCCGTTGCCGTTGCGGGTATCATGGGCGGTGACGCCTCCAAGATCGAGGACGATACCAGCTCTCTTCTGCTTGAAAGCGCTACCTTCGACGGCGTGAGCATCCGCAAAACGAGCACGCGCCTCGGCCTTCGTACCGACGCCTCCATGCGCTATGAGAAGATGCTCGACCCCGAGCTTTGCCCCATGGCAACCAAGCGCCTGCTCGCACTCCTGCTCTCGCTTGATAAGGGTGCCAAGGTGATCTCCTCCTTTACCGACTGCTACATGAAGCATTATCCCGAGATCACGCTTACCTTTGATAAAAAGTACGTTGACAGATACACCGGCATTGATATTTCGATCGCCGAGATCAAAAAGACCTTGACCGCGCTCGGCTTCGGCCTTACCGAAAAGGACGGCGACTTCACCGTGACCGTTCCCTCCTGGCGCGCCACCAAGGACGTTACCCTCAAGGCGGATATCATCGAGGAGATCACCCGTATTTACGGCTACGATAACTTCGAGGTGAAGCCCTCCGTCAGCCCCCTTGCTCCGAAGCTTCCCGAAAAGGCAAAGGCAGAGGAGAACCGAATCAAGGATCTTCTCGTGAAGAGCTACCGCATGCACGAGGTGCATTCCTATATTTGGTCCGATCTTGCGAAGAACAAGGCGCTCGGCATTGAAACGCCCGAGAACGTGCGCGTGATCAACGCGCAGACGCCCGACCATCAGTTCCTTCGCGTTTCCATGATCCCCACGCTTCTTTCCTTCACCAAGGAAAACCGCGGCTACGGCGAAGAATTTTCGATCTTCGAGATCGGCCACACCGTGGAGGGACTCCGCGCGGACGGAAAGTGCAACGAGCAGAAGAAGCTCGGCGCGATCCTCTTCAGCCGTAAGGAGAGCGAGGAGGCAACCTTCCTTCGCGCCCGCGATGCGATCGTGGAGCTTTGCGAGGACATTCTTCACAAGAGCCCCGTGTTCACGCCCTCAGAGCCCGCCTTTGGCTTTGAGCATCCGCAGAACTGCTACACCGTTACCGTGGCAGACACCGTGATCGGCTACCTCTCCGTTCCCTATCCCACCGTAAAGGAAGCCATCGACAAGAAGGCATCGATCGCGTTCTTCGAGATCAACACTGACACCTTCTCCAAGGTTTCGGCAGGCATCGTGAAATACGCCGAGCCCTCCCGCTTCCCCGCCATCGAGATGGATATGACCTTCGCTTGCGAGATCGGCAGCGCGAACTTCGATCTTCTCAAGGATGCGGCCAAGGCCGCAACCGACGCGCCTCTCTCCTCCGTATCCGTACAGGATATTTACGAGGGTGACGGCGAAAAGAGCGCAACGCTGACGCTTCGCTTCGCATTCTCCGCAAATGACAGAACCCTCACAAAGCAGGAGCTTCTGCCCGCCATGGATGCGATCGCAAAGGCTTATGCAGCCTTTGGCCTGATCGCACAGGTATAATTTAAAAATCAAGCGCAAGAATAGAAGGCTTTTCCCTTTGATTCTTGCGCTTTTTCGTTAGGAAAAAGGGAAATTCCGCCTCCGCAAAAAAACACCTTTACCGCATCTTTGCCGCCCTTATGCTATAATAAAGGGTAAAGCTCGGATGCATTCGTTCCGATACGGTATATACTATAAATAAGGAAGGGATCCCGCTATGCAGAAAAAAACGAAAAAAGCGATCGCCGATACCGCTATCACGCTCGTCATCCTCACCGTTACCTTCTTCATCAGCATGCTTTTGCAAAACGTTTTGGAAATTGACGAGCATATAACGACGCTTTTTGTTTTCTCCGTTTTTATCATATCGCTTTTGACCGACGGATTTATATACGGTCTGATCGCAACGCCGATCGGCGTGATCGCCATTAACTACGCCTTCACCTCCCCTTATTTCCACATGGATTTTTCGGTGAAGGAAAGCATATTTTCCGCCATCGTGATGCTGATCATCTCTTTTCTCACCAGCACGCTGACAACCAAATTAAAGGAATGGCAGGCGCTGAAGGCGGAGACCGAGGCAGAAAGACTTCGCGCCAACCTTCTGCGCGCGGTCTCGCACGATCTGCGCACGCCGCTGACCACGATCTACGGCGCAAGCTCCTCCATCGTTGAAAGCTACGAAAAGCTGAGCGATGCCCAGCGCCTTCGTATGGCAAGTAGCATCAAGGAGGACGCGCAATGGCTGATCCGCATGGTGGAAAACCTACTCTCCGTTACCCGCATTGACAGCGGAAGCGTGCATCTGATCAAAAGCCCGACCGTGCTGGAGGAGCTGATCGATTCCGTGATCCTCAAGTTCAAAAAGCGCTATCCTACTCGGAGCATTGATGCAGACATTCCCGATACGCTGCTGCTGATCCCGATGGATCCGATGCTGATCGAGCAGGTGATCTTCAACATTCTCGAAAACGCAGAGCAGCACGCAAAGGGCTTTACCAAGCTATCCCTACGCGTGTTTACGTTGGATGGGCGCGCCGTTTTCGAGATTGCCGACAACGGATGCGGCATCGCGAAGGAACGCCTCGACGGGCTATTCCTCGGATACGCGGGAAAGCTTGCGGATTCCTCGGATTCGGGCAAGCGCAATCTCGGCATCGGCCTTTCGGTCTGCGCAACGATCGTAAAAGCACACGGCGGCAGCATTTCCGCCGAAAACGCGAAGAGCGGCGGAGCGATTTTCCGTTTTTCTCTTCCGTTAGAGGAGGTCTCTCATGAACAATAAATTTAAGATCCTATTCGTGGAGGACGAGCGCAATATTCAAGCCTTCGTCACCGCTCTGCTGGAAGCAAATGACTATCGTGTGATCAACGCGCAAAGCTACGCGATGGCAAAAACGCTTTACGCATCCTACGTGCCCGACCTTGTCATTTTGGATCTCGGACTGCCGGATCGGGACGGAAGCGTCTTTCTTTCGGAGCTCCGCGCAAGCGATCTGACGCCCGTGATCGTCCTTTCCGCAAGAAGCGAGGAAAAGGAAAAGGTCAAAATGTTGGATCTCGGCGCAAACGACTACGTGACCAAGCCCTTCGGCTCGGAGGAGCTTCTCGCGCGGGTGCGAACCGCGCTTCGCAACAGCCGCTACGCCTCCGGTGCAAGACTCCCCGGGAAGAAATTCACCGTGGACGATCTCGTGATCGATTACGATGCAAGGCGCATTTTTATCGCGGGAAACGAAATACGGCTCACCCAGACGGAATATAACATCGTCATCTTTCTTTCCGAGCATTGCGGAAAAATGATGACCTACGCCGCCATTATCAAAGCCGTATGGCGCGAATTGCCGGATGAATCCGCTGTTAAAAAGCTGCAGGTGAATATGGCGAACATCCGCAAGAAATTCGGAGCGAAGCCGGGAGAGGCGAGCTATATTGTCAACGAGCTTGGTATCGGCTATCGAATGAAGGGATAATATTTTCTTTACCCCGTCTTAGCCGTTTTTTTGGTAATATATAACGTAATATGCAAAAAAGAAAGGAATCCTCATGAAAGAACTTGCAAATCTCTTTACCCCGATCCTGGAATTCGGCAAGGACGGAAACTGGAAGATGCTCCTGATGTGGCTGATCGGCGGCATCCTGATCTATCTTGCGATCAAAAAGCAAATGGAGCCGACGCTCTTGCTCCCCATCGGCTTCGGTGCTATTCTGATGAACTTCCCGAATTCCGGCATCGCAGAGCCGCTCGAAACGCTTTACAACGCAGGTATTGCAAACGAGCTTTTCCCCTTGATCCTCTTTATCGGCATCGGCGCGATGATCGACTTCGGACCGCTTCTTAACAATCCGAAGCTGATGATCTTCGGCGCGGCGGCACAGTTCGGCATCTTCTTCACGCTCTGCGCGGCATCCATGTTCTTTACCGATGACGTGGCGGCCTCAATCTCCATCATCGGCGCGGCAGACGGTCCGACCTCCATCGTAGTCGCAAACGCATTGCTTGGCGGCGGCGAGCACGCGCGCTACATCGGCGCGATCGCCGTAGCGGCCTATTCCTACATGGCACTCGTGCCCATCATCCAGCCTCCCGTGATCAAGCTGCTCACCACCAAGGAGGAAAGAAGGATCCGCATGAAATACGAGCAAAAGAGCGTATCGAAGCGCACGAAGATCCTCTTCCCCATCATCATTTCGATCGTTGCCTGCGCCTTCGTTCCGGCGGCGGCCTCTTTGATCGGCTTCCTCATGTTCGGCAATCTGATCCGCGAGTGCGGCGTGCTGGATTCGCTTTCCGAAACCGCGCAGAAGGTACTCGCCAACCTGGTGACGCTCTTCCTCGGTATCACGATCGCATTCCAGATGAGCGCCGATAAATTCCTGAATGCCTCCACGCTTCTGATCCTCGGCCTCGGTCTTGTTGCCTTTATCATCGACACCGCGGGCGGCGTTCTTTTCGCAAAGCTCTTCAACGTCATCCTGAAGCTGATGAAAAAAGATCCCATCAACCCCATGATCGGCGCGGCCGGTATTTCCGCATTCCCCATGTCCGGCAGAATCGTTCACAAAATGGGACTTGAGGAGGACAATCAGAATTTCCTTCTGATGCACGCCATCGGCGTTAACGTTTCCGGCCAGATCGCCTCGGTTATCGCCGGCTCTCTGGTTCTCGGCTTCTTTCTGTAATTTAGGAGGTATTGATCATGCTTGAAAGCTTTGACGCTATGCGCTTCATTTCGTTTTTAAAATACATGGGCATCGGTATGCTCGGTGTGTTTATCATCATCGGCATTATCATCGCGGCCACCTACGCCATCGGAAAACTCCCGAGCGGACAGGAAAACGAAAAATAAAATCATAACCACCCGTCAAACGGGTGGTATGCACAAGGGCTAAAAGCCCAATATCACCAGCCAGCGACTCAAGTCGCTGGCTTTTGCAAAGCAAAAGCCTTGGGCAACCTTTCCCACTATAATTGAGAGTAAGAATGACA